>CBFGTI010000052.1:0-33346 GCA_965651695.1 uncultured Imperialibacter sp.
GGTATGGATACCACCGCTAAGCAGCCTGCCGACGTACTGAAGCAATATTGGGGTTACGATGCTTTCCGGCCGCTGCAGGAGGACATTATCAATAGCGTTTTGCAAGGCCGCGACACACTGGCGCTGCTTCCCACCGGAGGAGGCAAGTCTATTTGCTTTCAGGTGCCCGGGCTTTGTATGGAGGGCGTCACCATTGTAGTTTCTCCCCTCATAGCTTTAATGAAAGACCAGGTGTACCAGCTTCAAAAGCGGGATGTTGAGGCTGAGGCGATTTATTCAGGCCTTAGCAAGCGGGAGATCGACATCATTCTCGACAACTGCATTTACGGAGGCATCAAATTTCTCTACGTTTCCCCCGAACGCCTTCAAACCGAAATTTTCATTGAGCGAGCCCTTAAAATGAACGTAAGCCTGCTGGCGATAGACGAAGCCCATTGTATCTCACAGTGGGGCTACGATTTCCGGCCGCCTTACCTGCAAATAGCCGATTTTAAGGAAAAGCTGAAGCACACCCGCTACATCGCCCTGACCGCATCGGCCACGCTAAAGGTGCAGCAGGACATACAAGACAAGCTGCGGATGAAGGATGCGGCAGTATTTATGAAAAGCTACGCCCGTAAAAATCTTTCCTACTCAGTTTTCAAAGTAGAAGACAAGGGTACCAAACTGCTGGAAGTGCTCAGCAATGTAAAGGGCTCGGCGGTAGTGTACGTGCGTAGCCGCAAACGCACCGAAGAGCTTGCAAAGTGGCTGATGCAAAACAGGATATCAGCTTCCTATTACCATGCGGGCCTCTCTGCCATCGACAGATCGGCAAGGCAGCATGAGTGGATAGCCAGTAAGGTGCGGGTAATGGTGGCTACCAATGCATTCGGTATGGGCATAGATAAACCCGATGTAAGGGTGGTAGTGCATGTAGATATTCCCGATAGCCTCGAAGCTTACTACCAGGAGGCGGGCCGGGGTGGGCGCGACGAATTGCTGGCGTTTGCCGTGCTGGTGTTTTTGGAAGCCGACGTAAAAGAACTTGAGGAGCGCACAAAAAGGTCGCTGCCCGAAACCGATTACCTCAAAAAGGTATACCAGGCGCTGGCCAACTTTTTTAAGCTGGCAGTAGGCAGCTCGCAATTTGTATCCTTCGACTTCGACTTTGCCCTTTTTACCAAAACCTATAAGCTAAATCCTTACGAAGCATTTGCCGGCATTAAGAAGCTGGAGGAGGAGGGGCTCATACAGTTGACGGAGAGCTTTTACCAACCCTCCCGGCTGATCATTTCGGTAGATAAGCAGGAATTATACAAAATACAGATTGCCAACGCCGCCGCAGATCCGGTTATAAAGGCCATCCTCAGGCTGTACGGGGGAGAGCTCTTTGGCCATTTCGGAGTAATTTCTGAAGCCGACATCGGCCGGATGGCCCACCTGCCGGCCGCAGAAGTAGTAAGGCAGCTCACTCAACTCGATCAGCAGGGAGTCGTGGTTTACGAAAGAATGAAGGATTCGCCTCAGCTCCAGTTCTTAACCCCTCGTGAAGACGCCGCCAAGCTTAGCCTCAACGTGAAGCGCCTTAAGGAAAGGAGGGAGGATCTGATTGCTAAAATGGAGTCGATGATCGGATACCTGCGTCAGGAGCTTAGATGCCGCACGCAGATAATACAGGAGTACTTCGGTGAAATTTCTGAAGTACCGTGCGGCATTTGCGATTACTGCCTCAGGCAAAAGAAAAAACTGCAGACCGAAAGGGAATTTGAGGATATGCTGAAACAGCTGCTGGAAAGTCTGAATGGCGGTGCTATGAGTCTCGACAAGCTCCTGGAAGGAAAATCGGGCGTTACCAAAGACAGGATGCTTTATGCAATAAGGTTTTTGCTCGACGAAGGAAAAATAATGTATAATAATGGAGGAAACCTGGTACTTAAATGAGCTGAAGTCTTTCTAAGACATCGCCGCACTTCCCTTCTGCGCTACACATTCGAGTGGGATACTTACACTAAATGTAGCCCCTTTTCCTTTTTCACTCGAAAGAACAATCGTTCCACCCAGTCCTTCGGCAAGTTCGCGGGCAATAGCAAGGCCCAGCCCGGTTGAAGGCTCGTTGCCGGTGGGTTTGTTGCTTGTGGTAGCATACATTTTAAATAGTGCTGCCTGCTCCTCCGCCGAAATCCCCGGCCCCTCATCTTTTACGCTAATGCTAAAGGTTTCTTCCGTTGCGCTTAGCGTTATCTCGATGCGGGAGTTGTGCGGCGAAAATTTCATAGCATTCGACAGCAGGTTTGAGGTAATCTGCACGACATACGCCTTGTCGGTAAGTGCGTAAACGCTTCTTTCCTCCGTAGAGAAATATTCAAGAGAAATATTTTTGGTTGCCGCCTTTGGTTCGTATTCTTTCACCAGCTGTTTTACAAGAACTCCAATATCAATCGTTTCAAGGAAAAGCACCATCGGTTTTTCGGGGGAAATTCTGGAGCCGAGAAATTTGGTAATCGTAGAGTCAAGTTTATGGCAGATGGCATCAATGAGCTGGAGGTACTCTTTTTTTTCTGCTTCCGTCACATCGCCCCTCTTCATTAAGTCCGAAATAGAGACTATGTTGTTCACAGGGCTGCGCATGTCGTGAGCTACCAGCCTTATCAGGTTACTTTTTTCTTCGTTCAGTTGTATCAGTTCCACGTTTTGCTCCCTCACGTGCTTGTTAACTGCATAAAGCTGGCTGGTAAGCCTTTTCATTTTCAAAAGGTTCCATATGATAAAAAGCAGTAGCCCAAGCACAAACACACCGGCAGTTAGATACAGGTTGAGCTGCGTTTTTTTGGAGTCAAGCTCGTCTTTCTTGCTCTTGAGTTCGCTGTTAAGGTCCAGAATTTTATTTTGGGCTTTTTCTGCTTCAAAAGAAGTAACCTTATCGGCAATAAGCGACCGAAACCCGGCCGAGGAAATAGAGTCTTTCAGAGCGTAGGCCTCGGTAAGGTTTTGAAAGGCGGGTTCTTCCTGCCCAAGCGATTTGTTAACCCTTGCCTTTACAAAAAGCGCCTTGGAAATCAGGCTGATAGAGTTGGTGGTGCGGGCGATGGCGAGGGCCGAGTCCAGCATTACGAGTGCCTGCTCGTGCATTTTCTGCAAATGAAACGCCTCCGCAAGATCGCAAAGCATATTACCTTTCAAAAGAAGATTCGGGCCTTTCTCAATCGCCGTTTTAGCCGGCAGCAAATACACATTAGCCTTGGCCGGGTCGTTTTTTTGGAGGTAATAATTGCCAATCTCCAGCAGTCCAATCCCTTTCACCTGCTCGTGCAGTTTTTCCTTCTCTATGAGCTCGAGCGCTGCCAGGTAGTTGCTCAGTGCAAGCGAATCCTTTTCCAGCCCGTGGTAGATTTTGCCCAGGAGCAAATACACCGGTCCTTTTTCCGTACTGAAATCCAGCTTCTGACTAAGGGCAAAGCATTCATGTACGTACTGGAGGGCTTTTTCGTACTGCCGGCTTTTCAGGTAGGTGTCGGCAATATCGTAATAAGCGTAAGCAACCATAAAGTCGCTACCAGCCAGCCGGTAGGCGTCGATGGCTTCATTCAAATAGCGGTTGGCTATTTCATAAAACTCAAATTCTGAATAAATAAGGCCCATGCAATGCAACGATTGCCCCTGCAATCGGTGGTGGCCCGTTTTTTCGCTGATGCGCTTGGCTTCTTCTACCAGTGTAAGGGCCTTCACTATGTCGCCGGAGTGCACCATGTTCATGCCTTTTTCCTTCAGCGCAAACGAAATACCGTTGCTGTAATTCAGCGACTGCGAAAGGGCAAGTGCTTTGTCGATGTACTCTACAGCTTTGGAGGGGTCTACCAGGTTGTAATAGAGCGACAGCTGATTGTAGGCATCAGCCAGCTTTTCTTTCTCGGCGGTTTTTATTACGGTTAGCAGGCTGTCTCTGATCTTTTCATTAGGAAAATAGATAGAGGCAAATGCCGCAGAATGTAAAGTAATAAAGAAAAAAAACAGTAAAAATCGCAACATTAAAACCCGGGAAAATGGTAATTTCTTAGGCTTTAAAGGCTGAAGTAAAGGTGGTGGTGATCAAAAATACAAAAAGGCAGAAGAATCCCGCCTTTTTGTATTTAAATTTCGGAAAATTTTTAGCTGAGCGCTTTTACCCCCGGCAGCTCCTGTCCTTCCATAAATTCGAGCAGTGCACCACCGCCTGTAGAAACATAGCTTACCCGGTCGCCATAGCCCAGGTTGTTAACGGCAGCCGCCGAGTCGCCTCCGCCAATGAGTGAGAATGCACCTTTTGAAGTAGCGTTTACCACCGCTTCAGCTATTTTTTTGGTGCCCCGTGCAAAGTTTTCCATTTCGAAAACACCCATCGGGCCATTCCAAAGAATTGTTTTGCTCGCTTCAATTACTTTACTGAAAACTTCTATGGCTTGCGGTCCGATGTCAAGGCCCATCCATCCGTCGGGTATGGCGTGGTTGCTCGAATCGAGCGTTTTGGCGTCGTTGCTGAAATTATCGGCGATAATAGAGTCCATCGGCAGGTGAATTTCCACCCCTTTTTCCTTTGCTTTTTTAATCAGCTCTTTAGCCAAATCCAGCTTGTCCTCTTCCACAAGCGATTTGCCCACGTTGCCGCCGAGTGCTTTAAAAAAGGTATACGACATGCCGCCACCTATAATAAGGTTGTCTACCTTGTCGAGCAGCCGCTCTATTATCTGTATTTTATCTGATATTTTGGCGCCGCCCATTATAGCTGTGAAAGGCTTTTCTGCATTTTCAAGCACCTTTTGGGCATTGTCTAATTCGGCCTGCATTACGTACCCACATATCTTGTCGGAGAAAAATTTGGCGACAATAGTAGTGGATGCATGTGCCCGGTGGGCTGTGCCGAAGGCGTCGTTTACGTAAACATCACCATGTTTGGCAAGCTTTTCAGCAAATCCTTCATCACCTTTTTCTTCCTGCTTGTAGAACCTGAGGTTCTCCAGCAGCAAGATATCCCCCGGCTTTAGGCTACTACTCAATTTAAAGGCATTTTCGCCAACGCAATCGTCGGCAAACTGCACCTGCCTTCCAAAAGCTTTCGAAAGATATGGCACCACATGTTTTAGGGAGTATTTTTCTTCCGGGCCTTCTTTGGGGCGTCCCAGGTGGCTCATCAAAACAACCGAGCCGCCGTCGTTCAGGATTTTCTCGATTGTAGGCACAGCAGCCTTTAGGCGGTTGTCGTCAGTAATGTTGTAAGATTTGTCGAGCGGCACGTTGAAATCCACACGGATTAGCGCACGTTTGCTCTTAAAATTATACTGATCAAGTGTTCTCATATAAGTGGTTTTTGTCATTCATGAATTGATATCAGCAGATGTAGCATCATGGGTTAATGACGCCGTAAAATTATCTTTTTTGCGCTACTATAAGGTATTAGTAACGTGTTTTTTCGGGCAAAGCATACGAGGGTTAACGGAAAGATGCAGCGCCAGGGGGAATAGCCCCTAAAAGCGATCTTCAGCGGGCCTGAGCTCTTGTAAGTCTGTCGTTGATGGCTTTACCGAGGCCTTCGTCGGGCACAAATTCGGCTACGATGCAGTTCGCATCAGCTTTGTCCATTTTTCTGAGTGCTGAAAAGAGGTTGGCGGCAGCTTCTTCGATGTCTCCCGCCGGCGAAAGAACAAACTTTCGGGCTGCTGGTATTTCGTTGTAATCTTTTTGGAAAGAGATAACAGCCACCTTGTCGGGGTTAAGGCGCGTTATCAGCTGATCGAGGTTTCCCACAAGCAGGCGTTTTCGCGGGGCATAGTGGCTTTTCAGCATGCCAGGTGCAGTAGGGTCCGAACTCATGTTGGTGCGAATACGCACGGTGCCGATCAGTTTTTCAATTTCCTCTATTCTTTTTCCACCGAGCCTGTACACCACAGGTTTGCCCTCTTCAAATCCAATAATGGTCGACTCTATGCCTACTCTGCACGCACCGCCATCGAGAATATAGGGTATTTTGTCGCCCAGTTGGTCTTGCACATGCTGTGCAGTGGTGGGGCTTACATAGCCAAACGGATTGGCGCTTGGCGCGGCCAGCGGATAATCCAAGGTGCTGAGCAGCTTTAATGTAAGCGGGTGATCGGGAATCCGCACGGCCACAGTTTTAAGTCCCGAGGTAAGTATGTAGGGTATTTTCTTTTTTTTTGGCAAGAGCACTGTTAACGGACCGGGCCAAAACTTGTTGGCGAGATTCAGCGCTATCTCAGGAATTTCTTTTACAAAGCCCCGTACCTTTTCGATGCTGTCGGTATGGGCAATGAGGGGGTCAAACGACGGCCTTCCCTTTACGCGAAAAATCTGGAGAACGGCAGCCTCACTAAACGCATTGCCGGCAAGGCCGTACACGGTTTCAGTGGGAATACCCACCAGGTCGCCCCTGTCGAGATGTTCCTTAGCTTTGCTGATATCGCTCCCAATTTCTGCCATGAATTTTTGATGGAAATGATGCGAATCTACGATTATTCTCATTATTTCGTGACGATATTATTTAGCGTACAACCAAATTTTCAAAACTATGAGTAACAGAACGCGATCTGTAATTAAGCTTATTGCCGTGTTGATTGTTCTATTTTTAGTGCTGGGAGAACTGAGCATTGTTATTATTCCCGCAGTGGCACCATATAAGTTCTGGCTAATGGTTATAGCCTTTATGATGGTGTTAATAAGCTCCAAATAGGATTTTATTTATAATCCTTTTTTGGAGGGGCTGGCAGCCTCGTTTGGACTATTCCAAGTAGGAACTGATAGCCGCAAGAACTGAAAGGGATTGATTTTGAAGGAAACGGGTAAATTCTTACACCACTGTATTCGGCTTGAGGCAAAAGAAAATTTATAATTTGAACAGTTTGAGCCCTAAAACTGAAGTTTTAAGATAAAATCTTACACGACTGAGATTGAGTGGGTTATTGATGTATCCGATTGGGTGGCGGGGTTTAACTTTGCTTCTATAATCAAAGGAACAAGTTCCAACGATTAGGTTCTTTAAGGTTTAATTAAGGTTGATGGTGGGCCCCGGACAGATATTTCTGCCGGGGTTTCTTTTTTTGCTGCCGGGTCTATGTATTACATCGGCGAAGGAGGATAGTGTGGCCAATACTATATATCGTAATGTAGCTGGTTAAGGAAAGGAAAAATTCAGATTATCCGGTGCCCGTGCTGGTAACTCCATCATGTTAAGCCACCATACTACAGCCAACCTCAGAAGAATCTGCCCCGCTTTAAAAAGCCATCTGGTGTTTTTGCTTCCCGGGGAAAACATCTGCCGCAACAAAAATGCTGGCACTTGTTTGCAGGCAATTTAGGCATGCCTTCTTCCCGGACGCAAGTAGTTATTCCCTCAGCAGACAGCCTTTTCACGTTAGATTGAAGGGACGAGGGATTAAGTGGAACCTAAAAATGTTAAATTTTCGAATAAAACTTACATGACTGACATTGAAGCCGATTATGACAAAAACAGGTAAGAAACGGCCTATATCTTTGTTTCAATAATCGAAAGGAAGAAATTCCAAAAGATTAGGTTCTTTAAGGTTTAATTAAGGTTGATGGTGGGCCCCGGATAGAGTTTCTCTTCCGGGTTTCTTTTTTTTTAGCGCTGCAATATAAATCGCACAGCCTTCTCCGCTCCCGATTCTAATTCAATTCTGCAATAATAGAAGCCATCAATTACAGGAGTGCCGGTAACGTTGGTGCCGTCCCAACTTATTGTAGTACCGCCTTCAAACTGTGTTCCCCACACCAATGTTTTAATTGGCCTGCCTGCTGCATCGTGTACAATGGCCCGCACAATCTGTTTTGAGGGAATGGATAGCGGAATTTTTACTTCGGAAACAAAAGGGTTAGGATAAGCCGGTCCTGCCGAGAATGGGGCTTCCAGCGTAGGCTTTTCCACGGGCATAAAATTGCTTATGTAAGTCTCAAACACGCCATTGCCGTGGGTGGCTACCACCAGCCTTCCGTCGGAAGGATTGTAGCTAAGCATGGGAATCACGCTGTTGCCTATTCCTTCGTTGTCTTCTTTTCCCCACTCCAGGTTGTCTTCTAATGCATCGTTCACGTACAGCCCGGTGCTTGTGCCTACTACTGCCATTGTTTTTCCATTGGCAGTGGGTATTAGCTGGCCCCACCTCACGCTCGGGCCATTGCCGGTGCCGTCCGGGTTTTCTTCCAGATTTTTTCCGATATCGCTGAATGTAGCACCACCGTCGTCGCTGTAGAATATACTCGGGACTTCGTAGTTGGAAAAAGTCACAAGCATTTTTTGCGGATCAGAGGGATTTAGAGAAATACAACTCACAAACGCCTGCGGAAAAATTGGGCTGGTAAGCTCGGCTGCTATGTACTCTTTATTGTGAAGCCCCGCCAATTTGTACACTTTACCTGTACTGTTTCCATAAAAAAGTACAGGCTCTGGATCAGCGCTAATGTCCATGGCGGTAATTTGCCCCTCGCTTATTGTCGACGCCCCGAGTTTTTCCCAGTTCAGTGCAGTCTTTTGCTGAGAGCCGTTAGTTATTTGCGACAGATTCGAATTTCGCCAGATCACATTTCCGCCCGCCAGATACATGATGTTGCTGTTGAGCGGGTCGAGGCGAAACGGATTGATAAATAGATAGCCGTTGTCGCTGGCGTTTCCGCCGTTTACCGGATCTACCCGGGCATAGCCGGTAAGCTGTTGCCGGGTATTGAATGTAAGCCGGTAAATTTGGGCCATTTGCGCCGACACGTACCAAAAAGTGCCTTCCGGCGTCGTTTGGCAGTAGGCACCGTCGCCGGTAAATATTTGGTCCCACGGCGGGTTTTCGCCGGGTGCACTCCTCAGATAGGTGCCGTTATCTTGCATGCCACCTACTATTAGGTTACTCGACTCAAACCTGGGAATGTCGACGGTGAAAAACTGCGAAGTGACGTAGCCATTGTTCAGGCTCACCCACGAAACTTCGCTGGCCAGGTTGTTCTGCGTGCGGCTGATGCCACCATCGTGTGCCGAAAGCATTACATCGGCATTGCCTGCATAAAAGGCCAGTAAATGCTGGTCGGCATGGTGGCCCGGGTATTGCCGGGCAGTGTTTTTAGAATCATATCCGCCGATCCACGATGTGTTGTTGGCCGTGCGAAAGGCATCCGTAGACCTGTAAAGATTTGTTCCACCCACAAATATTACATCTTCATTTTCAGGATGTATGGCGAGTACCATGTTGTAGCCGTTTTGTGTGTCAAACTCACCAACTCTGCCGCCAAAGTCGGGAATGTTGTCCGACAGGTTGGCCCATTGAAAACGCTCCAGGGCGGTCGACCAGCTGGCTTTCCACAGGTTGGGAGTAGCGGCATCTACCAGGAAGTAAACCTCCCGCTCGCTGGCCGGGGAGGGGGTGATGACCACACGCCGAAAGTCTTCCGGAAACCCCGGCGATGTGATTTTTGTCCACTCGAGTCCATCGGCTGAGTGATAAATGCCGGCTACAGACGATTTGCTGTTGCCATTGGTAAGGGTGCCGATTGCGGCAAATATGTCTCCGTTAAGTGCTACGGCCACATCAGTAAAGTAGGGGTAAGTGCGGTCGTTGAGGTCGGTTCCTTCGGGTTCGCTTAGCAAATCAACACCGAGGGTTAGCGCCCAACTCTCGCCTCCATTTACTGAACGGTAGATGCCGCCTACCGTAGCAGCGTAAAGCTCATCTTCCGCCATATTGTGGTCATTTATCGCGAGCTTGTATACATATTGAAACGGACTCCCAAACCTGCTGCTTCTGCTGGTAACGGTGGCAGCCAAAGCTTCCCAGGTAAGGCCCCCATCCACCGATTTATAGATCCCGTCGCCACGATAGGGGGTGGCGTTGTTTGCTCTGGCTGAATTAAAAAGGGAAAACTCACCAGTCCCGAAATACCATACGTTGGTTTTGCCGGGCCTGCTGTCCTGGGTCAAACAGCTGATGCTGTTGATGATGTCGGGTGCGGTGGTTCTCGTCCAGGTGATGCCCTCGTTTGTCGAGCGCCACATGCCACCCGATACGCCTCCAGCCAGTATCGTTTTTTCGTTTGTTTTATCGATTCCAATTGCTCTTGTCCGGCCGCCCACGTTAAATGGCCCCCTTGCAACAAAGGTGTTTGCTTTCATGCGGCTGCCCCTCGCGGACCGCAATGCCGAAATCATTTTTATCTGTTTGCTAAAGGTTAGCTCCTTTTTCCGCATGTCGGCCGAAATGTTGCCGGTAGCGGGGTTGGCCAGCAGCATATGTTCATAGGTAAGGCGTGCGTAGGGATCTTCCTCAATTCCAAGTGAGGAGGGAATGAAGGGTATCGGCAGAATTTCGGAAGGTGGCGGCTGCAGGCCGGCAGTGGGCTCAGTTGCCGGAGGCAGGTAAAGGAGTAAAGCTGCAGCCAAAAGCACAACAAATCCCCCGAACAATAAAGTTTTAGTCATACAATTTTACTCCCTCTACATCCAGTATAAAGTCATGGCCAAAAGCAAGCGAAGGGGTAAGAAACCCGCTAAGACCATTTGCATCGTTTTGCAATTTCCCGATGGCCATCACGGCGGTAATTGCCGTTAGCGAATAGCCTTCCGGCGCGGTAATTCTTGCTTCAGCGCTTCTGCCACTGGCATTTGTTGCTATGGCATGCATAAAGCTACGCTTCATTTCCCTTTCCGTTTCAGTGGGGCCTTTAATTTTTCGCTTAATATATCTTTTCATAATTGCCTGAACGGGCTTCCAACCTAGCGCATGGCGGAAAGATTGAATAGTTTGAAGCATCCTTACCACTGCCGGAGGCTGTGCTATAAAAACCTTTATATTAGGTATGCCGGTGCTGTAAAAGGCGGTGGACACGTCGCCCCACGGAATAGTTACACACAGCTTTTCCTTTTCATTAAAACGTACATATTTTGTTTCAAAGGCGTGCGGAACCACGGTTATCTTTCCATCCTTTCTAATAGCTCCACCCAAATGGATATTCTCAGCCATGGTTAGCGCTGTTCCCTGCGAAAAACCTGCACCGCCGGTAAACGACAGCTCCAAAGCAGTGGCGTCGGGAAGTTTTTTGGCTACAATAGCCGCCAGGCAATCGCTGGGCACTACATCGAAGCCTACTCCGGGCAAAAGGACTATGCCGGCCGATTTCGCAAGCTGGTCCATGTGGTGAGCCATTTCAAAAACCTGAATTTCGCCGGTAATATCCAGATAGTGTACTTTGTTCCGAATACAGGCCTCCATTAGCGGTCTTGCAGTGGAGGAAAACGGACCTGCGCAGTTTAGCAGGATGCCGGTCTGCCGGAGCGCGTTATCGATGGCTGCAGGCTGGTCGAGCGTAAAGCATTTCCATGCCAAACCAAGCTCTTCCGCAATTTTGCGGGTTTGCTGCTCATTCCGCCCCGCCAATATTGGCTTCAGACCTCTTTCAACGGCCCGCCGGGCAATAAGCTCGCCGGTATAGCCGTAAGCACCGTATATCAATACTTCGCTGATCATCGGATCATGTGCGTTTTAGCTATCATTCTTTCGATAGAAGGTTCAAAGTTCGATTTTTCCGCAGCTTCCTTCAGCGTCAGCCATTCTACAAAGTTGCTTTCCGAGTTGTGCTCAATTGGTTGCGAAGGGTTGGCTTCAGCCACAAACCGCACATCAAAATGAAAATGTGCCGGCACGGCTGCTCTTTGTGGTATCAGGTGAATATCAAGATCAAAAATATTGGCACTTAGCCATCTATACTGCTTCAAACCAGTCTCCTCCTCAAGCTCCTTTTGTGCCACAGCAAGCAGGTTTTCGTCGCCGTCGGCATGGCCACCGGGCTGTAGCCACCTGTTCAGCTTTTTGTGGTGAAGCATTATCACCCTTTGCCTGTCAGGCGAAATTACCCATGCCGAGCCGGTAAGGTGCCCTGAAACCAGCTCGCGGGTGAAGCAGCGGGAAAAATTGTTGAGGAGGCTGATGAACCGCGGCACAAAGTCCCTTTCTTCAGCAAAAAGGGTTTTGTAGCTTTGCAGGCGATCAAGGAGTAGTGCACGGGTCATCCGCAGGCTTACTGTATCACTATATTCACCTTGTTCATTCTGCCTTCCTGCAGTTTGGCGGTTTCAACTCCTTCGCCGGTGTTGCTCATATCGCCCTTTACCGCGTGAATAAAATACGATTTGGTGCTGAGCTTGGTGAAGGTAACCCTGCCTTTATTGTCTGTAAGGAGCGTTTCGGTCACCGGGTTTTTTTCTTCTCTATAGTTTTCTTCAGAGTCATACAATGTTACAGCCACCCCTTCTTCGGCGTTGCCCAGGCTGTTGAGAACAATGATGCGCAAATTTGTTGGCAGTAGCTGCGAGGAAGGTGCAAAAGCGCTGAAAAAGAGGACAAGGGCTAATCCGGCGAGTGTTTTGGTTGTTTTCATCGTGGTCTTATTTTTACGGTACAAGATACTAAGCAGAGTTGAAAAGGTGTTCAACTAATTCGGTATAAGGCCGGGGCTCCATATAAAGCCGGTCGGAATAAGTGTTGGCCAGCAGTTTTATGTAGCTCGGTTCATCGTTTATTTTGACGTACTCAACAAGAATATTGCCATAATACTGGTCGGACGCCGTGCGGAATGTGCCCATGGGTGGTTTGAGGTAGTGTTTTTCCCGGGTTTCAATAAAATCGGCCTTTTCGGCCACGTGCACATCGCTGTTAACCATACGATACCCCAAAAGTTTCACTTTGTCTGCCAGCAGGTCAAACAGGTACTGAAATTCGTCTTTCCCAAGCAACGAGTGGTAGGTAAAAGCAAAACCATTGGCAGCAGGTGAATTGAATATATGGACGTGCGGCTCGCTTTCAATGCCGGTGTGCTTCAAATGGTATGATTTGCTGTAATCAGAAATGATTTTTTCCGGCCGGTCGCTGTCCTTCCATTCCTGGTAGTGGTAGAGGTATCGGGCGGGGCGCTCTATTACCTCGTTATATATTTTGAAATCGGACGCGGTTTTCGAAGTAAAAAACTTTTGATAAAGATTGTCGAAGAAGCTCATGGTGAAAAGATAACGAGCGGAAAGGTGCTTTAGTTGGGAGACTGTTTAGATTTGTCTTTTCGAACCAGATGAATGTAATGAGAAAAATACAAACCCCCAAAGCCCCGCTTGCCATAGGGCCCTATTCTCAGGCAGTGGTGGTTGGCAATCTTGTTTTTTGTTCGGGCCAAACTCCGCTGGTGCCGGAAACAATGAAGATGGTTGAAGGCGAAATTGCACCTCAAACAAGGCAAGCCCTGCATAATCTCAGAAATATTCTGGAGGTTGAAGGGCTCACACTTGCTAACGTGGTAAAAACCACAGTTTTTTTAAAGAATTTCAGAGACTTTGCTGCTATGAATGCCGTATACGCCGAGATTTTCGGAGACCATCAGCCCGCCCGAAGTACGGTTGAGGTAAGCAGGCTTCCGCTCGACGCCCTGGTAGAGATCGAATGCATAGCAAGCAGGGAGTAGCCGGCTACACGGCCAGCGACTCTTCGATGAAATTGAACGGAATGTTGAGGATGTCGGAAAAATCTTCTCCTACCTCCTTCATATCGTCATCCATTTCGTCGTAGAACCAATTAATGGTAAGATCGGCTCCTGCACTTTTTAACCGAGCACATCTCTTTAGTAAATCGAAAAGACACTTAGACGAACTGGTGTTGAAGTAAAGGAAGCTCAAATTGGCAGTAAGGTCTCGCGGGTTTTTATTAATAAACTCGTCTAGCTGCCAAATAACTTGTTGATAAAAGCCGGTAGAATTTTCAGGGCTTGAAACACCCTTTAATTCGAAAATCCCGTTTTGGTGATCAAGGACTACCATAGGAGTCACTTTCGTGGGTTCTAGATAAAATTTGCTCATAAAGCTCAAAAGGTTCAGTTGCGTGATTAGAAAAATTTACAAGTCTATCATTCCAAAGCCGTAGTTAAAACTAGGCAAGAAGATGAGAAATAATTCTCACAAAATCAATAGATTCATAGCTGTGTATTATTTTGTAAATTTTTCAACCGGAGATTCTGCCGCAACATTGCAATATCCTGCAAGGAGGCAATATTTTGCTGTCGAATAAGAGGGAGGTGAGCCTTTTTCCAAGAGCGGGTGATGTAAGGAATTTGCCAAAATGAAATATTTGGCTCGATCTTCTTGCTGTTCCTTTTATAAGTTCTTACCTCCGGGCGAGCGTCCTTTTGCTTATGCACGCCGGATAGGTATAAAGTTTTTAATGTTATTTTTTTGAAGAAATTTATTAGCCTAATCAGGCCACTAAGCTTTCTTCGATAAAATTGAATGGCACATTAAGAATATCGGAAAAATCTTCTCCTACTTCTTTCATGTCGTCATCCATCTCGTCGTAATACCAATTGATTGTAAGCTCTGCTCCACTATGTTTTAACTTAGTGCATTTTTTAAGCAGGTCGAACAAGCATTTGGACGAGGAAGTATTGAAATAAAGAAAAGAAAGGTTGGCTGTAAGACTTTTGGGTTCTTTTTCGAGGTATTCGTCGAGCTGTTGCAGGACCTGGTAATAAAAGCCGGTGGAATTTTCGGGGCTTGAAACGCCTTTTAGTTCAATTATTCCATTTTGATGATCCAACACCACCATAGGGGTAATCTTGGTGGGCTCCAGATAAAATTTATTCATATCAAAGGTTAGGTTAAGCTACACATCCAGGAGTTTCTCAACTTCACTTATCACCCTTGCCCGTCAAACTCATATTGTCCAAAAGTATGTTTACCCGTTTTACGGAATCGAGCCAATGCAACGGAAAACACATTTATGTAACATTTAATTGCAAATTAAATATAAAATCAGTTTTCGTCTTTAGCAAGTACTTTAAAAATATTATCATAAACATCTGATATACAGGGTATAAAATTTATCACCAAGATCCAACGATTGGGAATACTACACCCTCGCAGTGATGTAATATTCAAAATCAAAGTGAATAAAAAATATATTTAGCTGCTTGAAGATCTACTGTTTGGTACATTTGATTATTCATACCTGTAATTGTAAAAAATCCTTGCAATTGAAGAGTGAAATTGTACTTTTTTAATATACCGGCGATAAAACCGTTGTGCTGCCATTCCTTCAAAAAAGCCCTTGGGAAATTGGAAATCACCAATTTTTGGGAGTAATCGTATATCACTTTTCAGAGAACGTGTAGTTTCCGTTGCTTATCTCTTTACATAGGGTTTTTCTCCTATCCAATTGCCCGGCGGATTATAATTGCAGACCCACAATTCTTCGCCGCCGTCACAGGTTACCATGGCGCAACCTACCTCGGTGGAGGTGTGCCATACCAGCTGGGTATAGTGACCGCAATACCACCACTCTTTGTTGCATTCCAGCGTTTCCTCATTCCAATACTCAAGCTCTGAAGCCCACGCATCCACTACTTCTATTGGTGCCCGATTTTTGCCTTTCGACCAATAGAGGTTTTCGCCGTATAGCTGGGCAAATTTACCTTTGTCGGGGCGGTGCTCCATTTTGCATTTATTACTTTTTTTAAGCTCGTTGGCCCATTCCTGTGCGTAAGCGGCAAGCTCTTCCGACCACACCAAAGGCGGAGAGTCCACTTTTTCCCGCCAGTAGTTATGCCTTTCTACTATTCCTTGCATGTTATCGGGAACGCCTTTGTCTTTGTTTGCCGGCTGCGAAGACGTGGGCGCAAGCAAAGGGAATGCGCCGATGAGCAGTAAGAAAAGCGGTTGGTTCATGGGATCTGCGTTAGGTGTACTGTCAACTTCTGTAATATAATTGATTTCTACCAATTCGTACCAGCCTGCATTGCGCCTCGGCCTTCAAACTCACGTAACGTGCGTTAATCTTCCCACTTTACTTCGTTTGCGGTTATGCTGCCTTGCTGAAATGCTCGTATATTTTCGAGGGTTGTCAGGGCTATTTGCTCCAGCGCCTCCCGGGTTAGAAAGGCCTGATGTGAGGTAATGAGCACATTGGGGAAGGTCATCAGCCGGGAAATCACGTCATCGTCAATAATACGGTCGGAGAGGTCCTGAAAAAACAGATTTTCTTCCTGCTCATATACATCAATGCCAAGAGCCCCCAACCTGTGGCTTTTCAGGGCTTCAATGGCTGCCAACGTATCTACAAGAGCGCCTCTGCTGGTATTGATGAGTACAGCGCCCGGCTTAATTTCGCTAAAGGCGTCGGCATTTATAATGTGATGTGTTTGGGGTGTAAGAGGGCAATGAAGAGAGATAATATCCGACTGGCGCAGAATGTGTTTCAACGAAAAGTACTCTATGCCCTTGTTTGTTAGCTCTTTATTGGGGTAGGGGTCGTAAGCAATCACCCGGCACCCGAGACCCATCATAATATTTGCAAATACGGTTCCTATTTTGCCTGTGCCGATTACTCCAGCGGTTTTTCCGAAAATATCGAAGCCGGTTAGCCGCTCCAGCGAAAAATTCCCCTCCCTTATACGGTTGTAGGCCTTGTGCGTTTTCCGGTTCAGAGCCAAAAGCAGGGCCAATGCATGCTCTGCCACAGCGTGCGGGGAATAGGCGGGCACCCTTACCACCCGTATGCCGGCATCGTGCACGGCTTTCAGATCTACCTGGTTAAAGCCGGCACACCGCAGCGCGATTAGCGGCACTTTTTTCGTCCGCAGCACCTCGACCACGGGCCGGTCGATGGCATCGTTTACAAACGAGCAAACGACTGATCCTTCGGGCGTTATGGCTGCGGTATCCTCGTTCAGCGGAATGTCGAAATAGGTTATTTTAAAGCCAAAAGTTTTGTTGGCTTCATCAAAAAACTCCCTGTCGTACGATTTGGTACTAAAGAAGGCGACTTCCATTAGCAGTTGTTTTTATATCGCTGATTCGGCTACCCCTCTGTCTCCTTAGGCGGGCAGGTCACAGTTCTCCGGCTAAGCGGCATCATCTACTGCTTACTTGCTTTTGCGCCTGAAGCCTCCGGTTTTCTTTGCCGGAGCAGCCTCGGCTAGTTCCACACACTCCTGATAGCTTAGCTGGCCGGGTTCTTTACCTTTTGGTATTTTGACGTTTTGTTTACCGAATTTGATGTAGGGGCCAAAGCGCCCGTTAAGCACCTGAACGTCGGGGTTTTCGTTAAATTGCTTAATAAGCCGGTTAGCCTCGGCTTCTCTTTTACTTTTTATCACCTCGATGGCTTCTGCATCCGAAATGGTCATCGGGTCGTAGTTTTTTCCGAGTGAAAAAAACTGGTTGTTGTGCTTGATGTAAGGACCAAACTTGCCGACAGCTGCTACCATGGGTTTGTCTTCAAATGTACCCACCTCGCGCGGTAGCTTAAAGAGTTCCAGGGCCTCCTCAAGCGTAATGTTTTCCATTAGCTGGTCTTTTTTGAGGCTTGCATAGCGAGGTTTTTCGTCTTCGGAGTTTTCGCCTATTTGCGCAACCGGTCCAAACCTCCCCAGGCGTACAGTTACCTTCTTTCCGCTTGCCGGATCAACCCCAAGCTCCCTGCTGCTGCCCACTTCCGACCGATCTACCTTTTCTGTGTTCTCCACCCTGGTGTGAAATTTACCGTAGAAGGAGTCGAGCATTTTCTGCCACTCAATTTTACCGCTGGCAATTTCGTCGAATTCTTTTTCTACCCTTGCCGTAAAAGAGAAGTCGATTACGTTAGGAAAATGGTTTACCAGAAAGTCGTTCACCACCATGGCGAGGCTGGTAGGGAACAGTTTCATTTTTTCGGCGCCATGGTTTTCAGTGCCGGTTTTTGCTGAAATCTGATTGTTGGCCAGGGTGAGTTCCCGGTACTTCCTTTCTTTGCCCTCTCTCGATTCCTTCAGTACATACTCGCGCTTCTGAATAGTAGAAATGGTAGGGGCGTAGGTAGAGGGGCGGCCAATTCCCATTTCCTCAAGCTGCTTCACCAGGCTGGCTTCCGTATAGCGTGCCGGTGGCCGGGTGAAAGTTTCTCTGCCCGTCATCTCCTTCAGGTTCAGCTTTTCGCCGACTTTTAAAGGGGGCAGCATACCCTTTGCATCTTCTTCGTCCTCTTCGTCGGTAGATTCTATGTACACCTTTAAAAAACCCTCAAACTGAACCACTTCTCCAGTGGCGGTGAGGGTTTCGCTGGTGGTAGAAATGCCGATTGTAGCAATGGTCTTTTCGATTTGTGCATCTGCCATCTGGGAGGCAATGGCACGCTTCCATATCAAATCGTAAAGCCGCTGCTCGTTGCGGTCGCCACCAACGGTGTGGGCAGAGAAGTCGGTTGGGCGGATGGCTTCGTGAGCCTCCTGGGCGCTTTCCGACTTGGTTTTATATTTCCTGTTCTGCACAAAATCATTCCCGTAGGCACTTTTTATTTCCCTGGTGGAACCTTCAATGGCTTCGTCCGACAGGTTGAGGGAGTCGGTACGCATATAGGAAATTTTACCCGATTCGTACAGCTTCTGAGCGACCGTCATGGTTTGGCTAACCGAAAAACCCAACTTGCGGCTGGCTTCCTGCTGAAGTGTAGATGTTGTAAAAGGAGGTGCGGGAGACCGCTTTGTCGGCTTTTTCTCCAGGTTTTTTATGGAGAAATCGGCACCCTTACACTTTTCGAGAAATGCCTGTGCTTCTGCTTCCGTTTTGAAGCGTTTGCCGAGCTCCGCCTTCAGTAATTTTCCATTTCCCAAATCAAACGAGGCAGTGACGCGGAAGGTGGATTCGGCATTGAATTTTTCAATTTCACGCTCTCTTTCTACAACCAGCCGCACAGCTACCGACTGTACCCGGCCTGCCGAAAGCCCGGTCTTAATTTTCTTCCATAAAATAGGAGAAAGCTCAAAACCTACGAGGCGGTCGAGTATGCGTCGGGCCTGCTGGGCATTCACCAGGTCAATATCGATACCCCGCGGATTTTGGATTGCATTTTCTATCGCCCGTTTGGTGATTTCTCTGAAGACGATACGCCTGGTATTCTTGTCGTTCAGGTTGAGTGCTTCCTTTAAATGCCACGAAATGGCTTCCCCCTCACGGTCATCGTCACTGGCCAGGTAGATGGTTTCGGATTCCTTTGTAAGCTTCTTGAGCTGTTTTATAAGCTCTTTTTTATCTGCTGTTACTTCATAGGTAGGTATAAACCCGTTCTTGATATCGATGGCCTTATCTCCCTTGGGCAGATCTCTTACGTGACCATAACTGGAGGTGACGGTAAAATCTTTTCCTAAGTATCCTTCTATTGTTTTTGCCTTCGCAGGCGACTCTACTATAACTAGATTTTTCGACATTTCTAACTTGTTTTTGCCATTCTACGCAAACGCTGAGGCCGTCAAATATCTTTAAAAAAAAGTAAAAATATCAAGCGGCCATGATTTTGGAGGCGCCATTTACTATCTTTCCCAGCGTTTTTACGTCTCATAACCTAACTCTCCTCATCCGAAATGGTTAAAAAATTATTTCTTGCCCGGCACGCCCAGGCCTCTGAAACAGAGCCGGGTGTGAAAGACATCGACAGGTTTTTGACCCGCAATGGACAGCGAGAGGCCATGTATGTAGGTATGTACATGAAAAAACATGGCATAATTCCAGACCTTATCGTCGCCAGCAGTGCGCAAAGAGCTTTGACCACCGCAAAAATTATGGCAGAACAGTTGGAATACCCGGTGGAGGAGATACTGGAAGAACCCGAGATGTATGAAGCTTCAGTCCGCATTTTTCTGCGCATTATCAATGAACTGGACGTAAACTGCCAGCAGGTGATGATGGTAGGGCACAACCCGACGGTTACGTATCTGGCCGAACTGCTCACAGGCGCAGTAATTGGTAATGTTGACCCTGGCGGACTTGTAGAAATTCATTTTTCCAGTGACTCCTGGAAGGAGGTGTCGCAACACACCGGCACACTGATTCAGTACAAAACACCTGCCCAAATAGAGCACGAAGATGCTGATTGATGATGAGGCCCACAGTACTTGTTGCTCCCAACGCTTTTAAAAATGGCCCCGATGCCTTCCAGTGTGCGGAGGCAATGAGGGCGGGACTTCATAAAAGCAAATTAAATCCGGAGTGCATATTAAAACCCATTGCCGACGGTGGGGATGGTACGCTGCCTATCCTGTTGCAGGCCTTGGGGGGCGAGAGTATCACCCAGGAGGTGCTTGATCCTATCGGAAGAGTCATTAATTCCGGATTTGGGTATGTTTCCGCATCGGGTACTGCTATTATCGAATTGGCTGATGCTTCCGGACTACGGCTTTTGGAGACCATAGAAAGAGATCCACTGCAGGCAAGCACTTTTGGTACCGGTCAGCTGATTGTGGCAGCGATGAAAAAAGGCGCCACCACTGTCTTGCTAAGCGTAGGCGGCAGCGCTACTGTAGACGGCGGTATGGGCATACTGGGGGCATTGGGTTACAAGTTTAAGAGTGCAGAAGGTGCTGAGTTGAAACCTAACGGCAATAGCCTCGCACTTATTGAAACGGTGGAGCCGGCGCCATTTCCCAAACATGTAGAAGTAATAGTGCTGAGTGACGTAAAAAACCTGTTGACAGGCGATAATGGAGCGGCAAGAATATACGGTCCGCAAAAGGGAGCGAGCGATAGCCAGGTCGGCTACCTCGATAAGGGCCTTGAGAATTGGGCGAGGCTAATAAAAGATTATACAGGAAGGGATGTATCCGGCCTGCCGGGAGGAGGTGCGGCCGGGGGCGTAGCAGCCGGCTTATATGGCTGGCTTGGGGCCAGTATAAAGCCAGGCGCCGCACACATCTTAGGCATGCTTGATATGGAGGAAGCGGTGCGGTGTGCGGATGTGGTGCTGACAGCCGAAGGAAGTATAGATGCTCAAACTGCGGAGGGAAAAGCGCCATTTGCGTTGCTTGAGCTTGCAAAAAAATGGGGCAAACCGGTAATAGGACTCGCCGGCAGCATACCCCTGGAATCCACCACTTCACTTGATAGCTTTGATGCCTTACTCGCCATCGGAAACCAGCCCGAGCCACTGGAAAGCGCTATTTCCCATACACTTGCCAACCTGGAGCGAACGGCTTATAATATAGGCAACCTTCTTTTTCTTCAGCTTAATTCAAAGGCTTCTTAACATCTCTTTGAAGCCTCTGGTGTTATAACTCGCCATTCCATATTGCCGTACCACCAGCTTGCCATCCGGCGAAATAACGAACGTGGTGGGAATCGACTGTGAGTGGAACACTGCGGGCAAGCCGCTAACGAGGGTATAAACCGGAAATGTGTATTCTTTTCTGTCAATAAACTTCTTTGGCTTCTCTTTGTCGTCGTCCAGCGAAATCATCACAAATGCTATGTTGTCGCTGTGTGTGTCGTCGTACAAATTTTGAATTTCAGGCATTTCAGCTATGCACGGGGGGCACCAGGTGGCCCACAGGTTCACAAACACAGTTTTGCCCTTTAAGTCAGAAAATGAGGACACGTTACCCTGGAGGTCTTCTAGCTGGAACTGATAATCCGCATCCTTGAGCACAGGAGTTTCGTCGGGTTTCGAAGGGCTGATAATTCCAGTTGCAAGCACTCCTCGCTGAATGGTGCCAATTACTTCTGCGTGGAGGCCTGTGAGGTACAACACAACCATAACTCCCACAATCACAGCCCATTCAATCAGCTCCCTTTTTTTCTTCTTTTCCATTTATCGTTAAATCATTCGAAGTCAGCCGGTTTCTTCCGGTGCCAAAAATCAATACAAAAAAAGAAGAACTTTGATTCCAAAAGCCCTTATTTTCGTGACCCTTTTTCTTCAAACGAAAAAACCGGCAGGCTTGCTGCCGGGGGCATTCGAAGTATGGAATTCAAGAATAAGAAATAAAATGAGTCAAGTTCATTACCTCAAAATTGCTGAAGAGCTAAACATAGCACCCAAACAGGTTGTAGCTACTGTGGAGCTACTGGACGAAGGTGGCACGGTGCCGTTCATTTCGCGCTATAGAAAAGAAAGGACTGGTAGCCTCGATGAAGTGTTTATTGCCAAAATTCGTGATCGTATTGGCCAGCTTCGCGACCTTGATAAAAGAAGAGAGGCCATTCTGAAGTCGATTGAAGAGCAGGGAAAGCTTACGGAAGAACTGAAGGCGCAAATAGATGCCGCGGAAACTATGTCGGTGCTGGAAGACCTTTATCTGCCTTACAAGCCAAAACGCCGCACCAGGGCTACCATAGCAAGGGAGAAGGGATTGGAGCCGCTGGCCCTGTGGTTGTTTGAACAGCAAACAGCCGACATAGAACTGGAGGCTGAAAAATACATAGATGCTGAGAAGGAGGTAGCTACAGCCGCTGATGCCCTGCAGGGAGCCCGCGACATTATAGCTGAAATGGTAAATGAAGACCAGGAAGCCCGCAAGAAAATGCGTGAGCTGTTTCAGAAAAGTGGCGTGATCTACTCCAAAGTAATGAAAGGTAAGGAAACGGAGGGGCAGAAATACAAGGACTATTTTGAGTGGTCTGAAGCTATAGACAAAGTGCCTTCGCACCGGTTGCTGGCGATGCGCCGTGGCGAGAAAGAAATGATTTTGATGCTCGACATTTATCCGCCGGAAGAAGACGCCACAGGGCTTCTGGAAAGGCAGTTTGTAAAAGGCACAAATGCTGCTGCCATTCAGGTGAAGGAGGCAGTAAACGACGCCTACAAGCGCTTGCTTAAACCGAGCATGGAAACAGAGGTGAGACTTGGCTCCAAAGACAAAGCCGATGTGGAAGCGATAAATGTGTTTGCCGAGAACCTTAAGCAACTGCTGATGACAGCGCCGCTCGGCCAAAAAAGGATATTGGCTGTGGACCCCGGCTTCAGAACCGGCTGCAAAGTGGTGGCGCTCGATAGCCAGGGCAAGCTGCTCGACTTTGAAGCTATTTACCCCAACGAACCGCAGAAAGACGTGGTAAAGGCGGGAGCGACCATTAACTATATGGTAAGCAAGTACGAAATAGAGGCTGTTGCGATAGGCAACGGTACAGCCAGCCGGGAAACAGAGCAATTTATCAAGGCGATTGGCCTGCCGTCGCATGTTATTGTGGCCATGGTAAACGAGAGCGGTGCATCTGTTTATTCTGCATCCGATGTCGCCCGGGAGGAGTTTCCCGACCAGGATGTTACCGTGCGGGGAGCCGTTTCCATTGGCCGTCGCATGATGGACCCACTGGCTGAGCTGGTGAAAATTGATCCGAAGTCGATAGGTGTAGGCCAATACCAGCACGATGTAGACCAGGGCGAGTTGAAAAAATCGCTTGATGACGTGGTAATGAGCTGTGTGAACGCAGTAGGAGTGGAGCTTAACACCGCCAGCAAGCAGCTTTTAACTTATGTGTCGGGGCTTGGGCCACAGCTGGCGCAGAATATTGTGGATTTTCGGAATACCAATGGGCCTTTTAAAGACAGGGAATCGCTGAGAAAAGTGCCGCGCCTGGGAGAGAAGGCGTTTGAGCAGGCAGCAGGCTTTCTTCGCATAAGGGATGGGAAAAATGTACTGGACGCCAGTGCTGTACACCCCGAGCGCTACAACCTGGTAGAGCAAATGGCCAACGACCTTGGCTGTTCGGTGAAGGACCTGATGACCAGCAACGAACTGCGCCGCAAGCTGGACCTGAAAAAGTACGTGACCGATGAGGTGGGGCTACCAACACTCACCGATATTGTGGAGGAACTTGCCAAGCCGGGCCGTGACCCCCGGCAGTCGTTTGAGGTGTTCTCGTTTGCTGAGGGTGTGAATGAAATGAAGGACCTTAAAATGGGGATGAAGCTGCCCGGCATTGTAACCAACGTAACCAAGTTCGGTGCCTTTGTTGATATTGGCGTTCACCAGGACGGCCTTGTGCATATCAGCCACCTGGCCGATAAATTCATCAGCGACCCGTCGGAAGCTGTGAAGCTGCAGCAGAAGGTGATGGTGACGGTGATGGAGGTGGATATTCCGCGGAAAAGGATTTCGCTGAGCATGAAGGCCGATCCGTTTGCCACAGGTCCGGCTCAAAAGAAAAGCTTTGATAGAAATGAAGGCGGCGCAGGCAACAGAACCCAGCCGCGAGGCAACTTTAACCAACGGAGAAACGATGAGCCCGAAGGCGACCTGCAGGCACAACTGCTGAAGCTGAAAGGTAAATTCGGAGGTTCGTAAGTATTTTGAATCATATTAAAAAGCCCGGAGTCTGTAGCAGATTCCGGGCTTTTTGCTAACCCTGATTTTCATTAACCTTTAACACTTAAACAACAGACTTTTAAACTGTCGCCTGGTCAAACTCAGAAGCTTCCAGCCGGCTCAAAACCCTCCGGGCGGCTCCGATCTAAAAACTGAAAACTATCTCACGTACTTCCAGTTTCTGATCTTTCCCTCTGCCATCCACTCAATAGCGGTTTGCAGCCTTTTTTCGCGGGTAGCTTCGGTTTTTGCTTCAGTAAGCCATTCTACGTATTCCTTTTTGTTGGAGTAGCTAAAGCTGTCGAAGGTGGCTTTTGCCTTTTCGTTGCCGCTCAATGCTTCGAGCAGGTATTCCGGAACCTCCAGCTCTTTTGAAGCGGCAGGCTTTGCCCTGGCAGGTACCTTCACGTCGGCTTCGTTGAGTTGCACAGCCTCTTTTATGTATTCCATCAAAATTTCGTCTGAAGGCAGGTCATCCAGCGATTTTATTTTTCCAAAATGGCCCATAGCCGTTTCGCCAATGGCCGAAAGAATCTGGTGTGGGTCTTTGAGCACAGAAGCTTTCCAGAAGCTAAATGAGCAGTGCTGCTTAAAGGAAGCCATGCTGCACACAATTCCCTTATATTCAAAGTTGGGAAAACCCCACTTTATGGTTTCTGTAATGCGGGGATCGGCCTGGTGAATAAGCGCCCGAAGGTGCGACAGTATCGGCCTGGCAAAATCTGCCGAGCGGTTGATATATTCGTCCACTCGTTTGTCTGTTGCTGGCATTGCTGATTAACTGATCGGCTTGATGTTATCCTTTAAAAAAGTCAGTAGCTCAAGAAACTTCTGCTCGAGTTGTTTTTGGTTCTGATGAAGCGTCTTTTGTCCCGATACGGTCTCCTGGTTCTCGTTCAGCAGGCCCCTTTGCACATCCACTATGTTCTTTTGTCCGTCTGCCAGCTCCTTCAGGATCATCGTGTTGGTTTTTAAAGCTTCAATAAGCCGGTCCTGCCTTATGAGCATATCCGACAGCAATTCTTCTATCCCTCGTTTGTTCTTCATATACAACTTTTCATGTCAATCACCAGAAACTTCTTAATTCCCTTTTTTGGCATCTTCTATTCGCTTTATCCATCAAATTTCGTTTCTAATCGGTTTTGACTCTCCACCAGAAGCTTTTGACCTTTTACAAGATCATTTTGTCCTTCAATCAGACCTTTGAGAATAGCGGTGTGATCCCGCAGTATCTCCGATTTGTCTTAAGTACCTCAGTCTGCTCGTCTTGTTTAATGAGCCTATCAGAGAGCAGCTCTTCAATTCCAGGTTGGTCTTTCATGACTTAGAATTTGCTTCAATTTAAACACTTTTTGATAAAATAAGATTTAAACAGGCATCGACGCAACTTTACATTGCCGGGCACCTGAAGCCACGCAACAAGGCTAAAACCCATCCCCATGTCGTGGCACGGGAAAATATTTCGTTTATTCAACCCTCATCTTAGAGTGTAAGTTCATACCGCTGTTCTTTGAGAGGCTTGCCAAAGTCGGTAAAGGGGCTTTCATGAGCCAGCACAAATCCATGCCTTTTGTAGAGTGAGGCAGCGGCGCTAAGCTCATCCACCGTAAGCAAATACGAGGACCGGTACCCCAGCACCCGAAGCTGCTCCATGTATAGCTCCATCAGGTGCTTTCCAAGCCCGATTCCGCGGAAGGCGGGGTCGATAATAAAATAACGAAGCTGTGCGGCAGTGCCCCGGCTCATAAGGAGCAGAAAACCCACGATGCGGTTTTGGTATTCGCACACCCAAACCCGGTCTTTTGCAGGGTTGTATTTAGCGTAAAACTCGTGTAAGCCTGCTGCTACGTACGATTCGAAGTTGATGCTGTACCCGTACTCTTTTTCGTACAGGTGGCCGTGCATATATATTACGTAGCCAATGTCGCCCGGTACCAGCCGGGTTCTGATGTGCACGTCTTCCAGCTTAATTTTTTTCATAGACTTTTGGAAAGCAGGGTTTTAATGCTCTTCATTTGTGTTACCAGGAGTTGCAGCTCTTCAGCCGTTAATTGTGTGACAAGCGTGGCAATTTCCTCGTGCGATGCCTGGTTGAGCTTTCCGAATTCCCCACGGCCTTTGTCAGTAAGAGAAAGAAAAAATGCCCGTCGGTCAGTGGCAGACCGTTTTTTCTCAATCAGCCGTGTTGTTACAAACTTGTTGATGATGCGGCTGAGATAGCCCTCGTCCATTGAAAGGTTTTCCTTGATCTGCCGGGCGGTACACTGGCCTCGTTGGTTTATTTCGAACAATATGCGGGCCTCCGACAACGAGTAGGCGCTTTTCAAAATATGCTTGTCGAGTAGCCCGACTACATTGGTATAAAACCGGTTGAAATCTCTGATGCAGGCAATGGCTTCTTCATTTTTCATCAAACGAAGAAAGATAAATTACTTGACAAAGTCAAGTAATGACTACCTGGTAAGTGCCGCTATTGTTTCGGCGTGCGCCGGAAAAGCCCGATGTAGCTTTTCTCTTTCCGCCAGCTCGAAATCTGCAAAATCGAACCCGGGTGCCACTGTGCAGCCCACCAGACTATAGGTGCCGTTACCAGCTACCCGTGAGGCAAACCATGTATCGGCAGGCACCACCGCCTGAGGAAGCTGGTTTTGAGAAGCATCGGCACCCAGATGAATTACCTCCAGCTTGCCGGTCTTGTGCAAAACATAAATGGAAAGGGAATCGCCGGCATAAAAATGCCACAGCTCGTCGGATTTGATGCGGTGAAATGCCGAGAAATTGCCTTTTTCCAGCAGAAAATAAATAGCTGTGGAGTGACTTCTTGCGCCTTCAGTAGTTTGGGTTGTGCTTTTGCTACGGTAGGTTTCCCTGAAGAATCCACCTTCGGGATGGGGTTCAAGATTTAGTTTTTCGATCCAGAATTTACTTTCCTGTTTCATTTTTGCTTGCATAACAACTAAATATATAGCTTAATTGATAGATGAAGTATTACCTTACTCTATCGGCATTCATTTTTCTCTCCTGCCAAAGCCAGGAAGAGCTTGCTTTTGGCGCCTTTGAAGATAAAGAATACGAGGTGGCGCTGAAACATTTTCAGGAGGTTTCTAAAATGGACCCGCACAACTGGTACCACCTGTTTAACGTGGCCAGATGCCTGGAGGAGCTGGCGCGATACGACGATGCTGTTGTTTGGTACGGCAAGTCGCTAAAATATAAACCGGATGCTGAAGAAGTATTGCTGGCGAGGGGGCGCTGCCTGCTCAAAACGGAATACCTGCCGGGCGCATATACCGATATTTCGAGAATACTTGACAAAAACCCAGGGCATTTCGATGCTAACTATTTAATGGGTCGTATTGCCATGGCCGATAACGACCCGTGGATCGCCCTTAACTACTACAACAAAGCAATCGTGATTAACGATAAGGAGGTTAATTTATACTACCACCGGGCCATAGCTATGGGCACTGTAGGCAATACATACGGCGCCATTCGCGATCTGAACCACGTGCTCTCGCAAAACAGCAGCTTTAACCAGGCATACTACAACCGCGGCATTCTGCTGATGCGGAACGAGCGTTTTAGCGATGCAATCAGCGACTTTGATGTTGCCGAAGAGCTGAATTATGCTCCCGCAGAATTGTACGTGCGCAGGGCCGACTGCAAAAATATGCTGGGCTTTGCCAACGAAGCCTGCAAGGATTACAAAAAGGCAGCCGACAAAGACAAAAGCTATAGCAGGGTGCTCGCCGAAATGTGTGTAGCGGCTAAATAGGCCGTATCAATAGTCGGAGTATTCAGTAGGGTAAAGAAAAATGATATCGGCTTTCGATACGTTTTTCTGGTACTTCGGCAGCGACGACATCTCCTTCCATTCGGGTGCTGCCGAAAAAGCCTTCCAATGCTCATCGCGGCTTGCACGATCGGAAAAAGTAGTCATGTACATCAAATTGGGCATTCTTGGCCCCGACAGAACCTCACCGTAAAACACCGCGTTAAAGCCCAGCTTATCGAATAGCTTTATTTCTCCTCCGGCATTAAACATATCCACTTTATTTACATAAAGCTTTTCGGTGGCCGACTCGTAACTCCGAAGCTCGTATATTCTTTGCTCCCGGGGGGTATCAAAACGGGGAGTGGCCATAGCAGGCATATCCGTAAACGCCTGCAACAACATTGACTCGATGCGTTGATAAGGCGCCTTATCAAAGGCAGCATTGATGTACTCTTGCCCTTTTTGCTGGTACTCCTTGTCCCTGGCGAGCTTGCTCTCCAACTCCTGAAACTGGCTGAGGGAAGCAAACGGAATGAGCAGATAAATTTTTTCAACTGTGTCTTTGTCGTTTGGCACAAGCTTAAACGCACCGACCTGCTGTATACCCTGCCTGTGGAGCGCCGGTATGAAGGCATCTTTTAAATATGCGTCGGTTGTGGCGGTTTGCTGTTCATTTGCCAGCGTGTATATCTTTAGCTGGTAAAATTCTCTCATGCCTTTCTGCGCGGTAGCTGAAAGGACTGACAGAAAAAGGACAGCGATTAGAAAAACAGTTGATTTTTTCATTGTCGGCAAAAATTGAAGGGTTTCATTGCGCTTGCTAAGATAGCATTGCAAAACTTAAATTCGATACCGCATATCGAAATCCGTGCATTAATTATCTATGTGCCAGAACTTTTTTAAATTAGCCTTCTGATAAATTCCTAGTCCGATGAGAAAGGTTTGCATTGTTACACTTTTATTAGCCAGTTGTATTCATTTTTATTCCAACGCACAGAAGGTAAAATACAAAGACGTATTTCCCCTGATTCAGGCGGGAAACTGGGACCAAGCCGAGCCGCTATTAAAAACTTACCTGGCCGACCCGAAAAACCATGACGATGCAAGTGCGCAGTATAACATGGGCAAGGCTCATGAAAGAAGGATTTTGGCCGCTGGAATTTTGAATGATACAAGCCAGCTCTTTAACAAGATAGACTCCGCCAATTTGCATTTGGGCATCAGTCTCACCCTCATCAACGAAAAGGAGTTGAAGAAAAACGACCAATACTACCAGGAGTTCAACCGGCGTGATTTGCGCACGGGCGAGTTTGGGATTAAGGTTTCGGATGTGCACCTGGATATCGAAAATAAGATAAAGGCATTAAAGGAAAGGAAACAAAACATCAGGGATTTCCACTTAAATGCGACTGAGGTAGGGGCAGTATACAATGTCCTCAACGAAAAAATGCTTGCACTCAAGCAAGAGTTTGGCAACCAGTCTACGCTTTTGCTTGCCTACGGCGATAAACACCAGCAGTTGCTGGACGAAATTGAAAACCAGGGCAACGTGGTAAACAAGCTGCTGGAGTTAACAACCCAGGCAAATTTCAAAATCCCGTCATCCAAATTCACTTTTGCTGTAGAAAAGATAAAGCTGAGCGAATTGGCTGACTATACACCGGCGTCGTTGGACGTCACGGCGGGCGGTATTCTCAATGTAGTGGACTTTGCCGGCTGGGCCTCCGAGGTAAAATCGACGGTGCGGCTTGAAGTTTTGCCGTTCAGGCAAGAGCTGATTGCCTACGACCGTGATTTGGAGGCAAAAAAGCAGCAGTTGGAGAAAAATGGAACACTTGACGGCCTGCCACTGACTGTAGACCAGGCTCTTGTGGATAGAATAAGGCAGTTTGAAGAGAATTCGCTAGCCGAAAAGCTGCTCATTTTTAAAGTTAATGAACTAAACTATCTGGCTGCAGCTGGTCCGTCGGCTTTTCCCGATAGCAACCAGGTAACCGCCATGTACCTGAAGCACCAGGAACTAATTGACCGGCTTACTCAAATGAAGGAATTGCTGAATGTGCCGGCGCAGGATGTTGACAAGGCCTTTGCCCGTAACCCCGCTTTTTTTGAAAGCCGGTATGTAAACAACGTGAAGCTGAATGAATTTTTAAGCGAAAAGAGTGATTTTGCACAAACAAAGATGCAGGAGTGGTCGGTGGGGCTCGACTTCTGGGCAAACAGAAGGAAGTGGCTGATTACTACTAAGGGTGATTCTATTCCGCTTTTTATTAAAGACAGCCTGCCCAATGCCTACGCTTACAAGACACTCCACCTGATCGACAGTTTGAACCTCCAGGTATCGGGTTATAAGCAAAGCGAGAAAGATCTTTACTTCTTTGCGTCGCAAATTGCAGCGTCGTACACACCTGCATGGATGGTTGAAGAGAAGCTGCCGGTGCCCGACAAAGACTTTGTGTTTAGCCAGGCCAATATCAATCATGCCCCTGCTGCCGATGGATACAGTACTTTTTATACCTACTACCCGGTGAAGGGTAAGACACACCTTTTCATGACCTCCATCGACAGCACAGGAAACCCCCTGTGGAAGGTATCGACGGAGATTACACGACCACCGGCCAAGGTTTCGTTTAACAAAATGGTGATGGAGACCATTGTGTATCTTGAACAACCTGTGGACGACCCTGCCAGTGAGCTCGCTTATATTGTGATAGACAGAACGGGTAAAGTGAGAAAATAGCCGGTTTCAAGAGAGGTTGTTGATCACGAGCCAAGCGTAGCTGATACAAACCTATTCACCATAACCCGGTGAACCGGTGGTACTTGTGGGGCCCGTTGAAAGTTGGTGACCTTTAGCATGATTTAAATCGACATAAACAGATGCTTCGTCGATAATTCCAAACTCCTGTTTAATAGGGAAGTATATTTCTGGGAACTCTTTCCTAACCTATGAGCAGGTTTTTTTACCCACTGGTAATTTTTTTACCTCTATTGATATTTTGTGTCTTGCCGGCGGTAGTGGTGGCGCAATCCCCTGGCGGTATAAGTACAGGCTTGTCTCTCTGGCTAAAGGGCGACGCCGGCGTTTCCCTTACCGGCGGCGCGGTGTCGGCATGGGCCGACCAAAGTGGAAATGGAAATAATGCGACGCAAGGGACTGCTGCCAGCCGGCCGGAGTACATTACCGGTGAACTAAATGGGAATCCCGTCCTGGACTTTATTTCAAACGACAGACTCGACGGTTCGGCAGGGTTTTACACACATGAATATTTTATGGTGCTTAAGCCTGAGTACAATGCCAGTAGCTCAGCAACAGTTGGTAATCTCATCGGCTTTGAGTCGGGTTTTCAAAGCGGCTACAGCAGCTTTTCCCTCGGACCGATTACCGGAAGATTTAACAACGAGGTAGTGTCTCACTTGATAGGCAATTCAACCAATTATGGTGTTGCACAAATTGGGACCGATGTCGTTTACAATGAGCCTGTAATATTCAACTCTCACAACAATGCAGCGGGAAATGGCCAGCTCATAAAAGCCAATGGTACAGACATTGTGACTAATACCTTTACCGGCTCAGGATTTAATAACCGATCCAATACAAACTTCAGAATTGGGGACGACTTCTCCGCGACAGGCCCTTTCGATGGAAAAATTGCCGAAGTTATCAGCTACAGCGCCCGGCTGTCGGATGCGGCCCGCCGCGACGTGAGTACCTATCTGGCTATAAAATACGGTATAACGCTGAGCATAACCCCGCTACTGGGCTATACTGCGGGTGGGACAGATATTTTTAGTTTCACTGATTATAGCTACGATATAGCCGGAATAGGCAGAAATGACAATTCCACTCTGAATCAGACAAGTTCGAAAAGCGTGAATAACGGTAATATTGTAACCGTGCAGTCGCCGTCTGATTTGGGCGATGGCGAGTACCTGATATGGGGAAACGACGGAGCAGTACCTTCTTTTGTTACTACCAACGTTCCTGAAGGAGCATACGAGCGCCTGAGCCGGGTTTGGCGGACAGCGGAAACGGGAGAAGTGGGTACAGTAAGCATCGTGTTTGACGTAACAACGCTTGGGATCAACATCAATAACAGCACCGTTAATCTCTTTATCGTGCCTTCTGCTGGTAGTGTTCCCTCCGACTTTGCATCTGCCACAGTTGTGACGGGGGGCATTTTAAGTAGCGATGCAAATGGGAGAAGTATCGTAACTTTCAATGATGTGAATTTTGACAATGGTGACTACTTCACCATTGGAGGCGATATTCAAACCAACTCGCCGGGCGGAACTGATGCACCGCCGTCGTTATGGCTCCGCGCCGATGAAGGCGTAATCCATTCGAGCAATGCCGTGAGCAAATGGACTGACTACGGAGGTGGCGGCAACGATGTTTTGCAGGGTAACCTTCCCGAAAGGCCCACGCTGGTGTCGAAAGCGATCAACTTTAATGATGCCCTTGACTTTAGTGGCGATTATATGGATGGGGCCCGGGGTTTTTATACACAGGACTATTTTGTGGTAATGAAGCCCAACGTTACAATTACCAACGCTACCACTAACGCCGGGTTTCTGTTGGGATTTCAGCCAAACGAATTTTCAGGGCTTGGGCTGGGATCGGAAAGCAACAGACTTGCCAATGAGCGGATATTTCATGCAGCAGGGAGCCAGGGCTCCGGCTATCATCAAGGTACGAATGCCGGCACATTCAGCGGTGTTATTATTGTGAATAGCAGGAATAATGCCGGGAGCAACGGGCAGGAACTTTATGCAGACGGTGTCTTACAAACGTCGGTATCGGCCGGCACCTATACCAACCTGTCAAACCAGCCGTTCAGGGTAGGAAACAACTTTACCGATTCGGAAAGCTTCAACGGACAAATAGCCGAAATAATCAGCTTTTCTTCACGACTGTCGGATACTGAAAGGCGAGACGTGGAGTCGTACCTGGCACTGAAATATGGGGTAAGTCTCAGCATTGCGTCTACAGGCTATACAGACAACGGAGAAGTAATTTATGGCTACACACCATACCCCAACAGCATAGCCGGTGTAGGCCAAAACCTGAACAATTCTTTTAAGCAGCTTCGGTCGGCAGGGGGCATTGTTACGATGGAATATCCCACCGACCTGCAGGATGAGGAGTACATTATCTGGGGTAGAGATGGCGGAAGTGAGTCGGCTACGAAAAGCGACGAAATGCCTTCCGGCTTCGAAGAGCGGCTGACAGGCGAATGGCGGGTGGCTGTAACCGGCTCGCCCGGAAATGTGACCGTAAAAATGTATGTAGCGGGTGTGGATGCCTATTCAGAAAGGCTAAAGCAAGCATCTCTTTATCATTTACTGGTAGGAACAAGCAGCAATTTCAATTCGGTCAATTCTTCTTATCAGGGAGTGAGCTTTTCGGGTGATACAGTGGTGTTCAACAACGTAGCCTTTGCCGACGGCGATTACTTCACCCTG
>CBFGTI010000053.1:0-33258 GCA_965651695.1 uncultured Imperialibacter sp.
TCGTACTGCGCCTGAAGATATGCCCAATTTAAATTGAATTCGTTGTGCCGTGCGGCTTGGGTTACAAAAAGTCGCGAGTTATTGGCTGGTTTGCTGAAATCGTAGGCGTAGTACACGTCTGCATAGCCGGTAAGCGAAAACGGGCTTTCCTCCTCCTGAGCTTTGATGTCTGGCGCAATAAGAAATGCAATAAAAAGTACTATTGAAGCCCTCATATTTCAGTATTTTAAATTGTTTCTTGAAATATTTTCAATGTGCTAAAAAAACTAGTCTCTTTGGTAATAGCGGAACGAAATCTTTAATTTGCGCCGCAATTACACCCCTTTTATCATGAGTTTTTTATCCAGAAGAGTGAACGCTTTGGCCGAATCGGCCACCCTTGCCATGGCCAAAAAAGCGAGGGAATTAAAATCACACGGTGTCGATATTATAAGCCTGAGCCTCGGCGAACCTGATTTTAAAACGCCAAAGCATATTCAGGAAGGCGCCATCAAAGCGATCAACGAAGAAAAATATTTTGCATACTCTCCTGTAGCCGGCTACCAGGACCTGCGGGAAGCCATAGCGGCCAAATTCAGAAATGAAAACGGGCTGGAATCCAAAGCAGAAAATATTGTGGTATCCACAGGAGCCAAGCAGTCGATCTACAACATCATGTCGAGCATACTTGACCCGGACGACGAAGTGATCGTTTTTGCACCTTATTGGGTAAGCTATTCCGACATCATTCAGCTTTGCGAAGGCAAGTCGGTACTTGTGTCGGGTACCATCGAAAACGGCTACAAACCTACAGCTGCCCAGCTTGAGGCCGCCATTACACCCAAGACAAAAGCGCTCCTTTATTCCTCTCCCTGCAACCCCACCGGTTCAGTTTTCAGCCGCGAAGAGTTTGCTGCATTTGTAAAGGTGCTGGCCAAATATCCTCAGATTCTGGTTGTTGCCGACGAAATATACGAGCATATCAACTACGTGGGCGAGCATGTTAGCATAGGTACATTCCCTGAAATAAAAGATCGCACCGTTACCGTGAATGGTATGGCAAAAGGTTTTGCAATGACGGGCTGGCGGATTGGCTTTATAAACGCCCCTAAAGAGATAGCGAATGCCTGTGAGAAAATTCAGGGCCAGGTTACCAGTGGCACCAACACCATAGCGCAGCGGGCTACTATTACGGCCCTCACTTCGAGTCTGGAAGCAACAAAAAAAATGTCGGCCATTTATCGCCAGCGCCGCGACATGGTACATGAGCTGTTGAAAGAGATTCCCGGCCTTAAAACTAACCTGCCGGAGGGTGCCTTTTACTTCTTCCCCGACGTTAGCTCGTACTTTGGCAAGTCGGACGGCACTATGACCATTAACAACGCCGACGAGTTCTGCATCTACATCTTAAGCAAGGCACATGTGGCACTTGTAACAGGTGGTGCTTTTGGCGCTCCTAACGCCGTCAGGCTTTCCTACGCGGCTTCGGAAGCTGAGTTGAAAGAAGCCTGCAAGCGCATGAAGGACGCTCTTGCGCTGCTGAAATAAAGGAGTTGATGGTTTAAGAGTTTAAAAGTTTAAGGTTAGTTTTGCGCTGGCTTTAAACTTTCAAACATTAAACTTTTTTAATGCCCTTTTCCTCAGTCAATCAAGTCTTCGAAGCTTTCGGAAAGCTAAAAGTGCTGATCATCGGCGATGTGATGGTCGACTCATACATCTATGGTTCAACAGGCAGGATTTCGCCCGAAGCCCCTGTGCCTGTGGTGAACGTGAGCCGGAAAGAAAACCGCCTGGGAGGTGCAGCCAACGTAGCACTTAATGTGCAATCGCTGGGAGCTACGCCTATTCTCTGCAGCTTGGTTGGCACCGACCCCGAAGGTGAGCTGTTTTTTGAATTACTCCGGCAGAGGGGCATTTCGGCAGATGGTATCGTAAAAAGCAAGAATCGAATTACCACGGTAAAAACACGAGTATTGGCCGGTTCGCAACACATGCTGCGGGTCGACTCTGAGACCGAGAAAACGCTGAATGAAGAAGAAGAGGAAGTGCTGCTCGCTCAAATATCCGGTTTGGTAAAGCAGTGCGACGTGGTCATTTTCGAAGATTACGACAAAGGAGTGCTTAATCCTTCTGTTATTACGCAAACAATAGCACTAGCCGGCCAACAAAATATACCGACCGTCGTCGACCCCAAGAAAAGAAACTTCCTGGCCTACAGCGGCGCCTCCTTGTTTAAACCCAACCTCCGGGAAATGAAAGAGGGGCTAAAGGCTGAATTTGACCACAACGATTTGGACCAGATTTCGTCGGCAGTTAATCAGCTCAATTCGCACATGCCTGTTGAAAAAGTCCTGCTTACGCTATCAGACAAGGGTGTTTACCTGACCGACCATGTGCAATCGGTCCATTATCCGGCGCACGTAAGGCAAATCGCCGATGTTTCCGGCGCCGGCGACACGGTCATCAGCATCGCAGCATTATGCGAGGCACTTCACCTTTCGCTGGAAGTGCAGGCAGAGCTAAGCAACCTCGGAGGCGGACTGGTATGCGAATACCTTGGCGTGGTGCCCGTGCAAAAAGAGCAACTGATGCAGGAAGCAGCCGCCAACGAGCGGATTTTGAAGCACTTGTGAGAGACTCGTGTCAGCCTTTACTTTTAAAAAGCCGGAGGCCAGGAATGTAATGATAGTCTTTGTGATTATAAGTAAACAACTCCAGTCCGGAGGTAATCGCTGTCGCGGCAATTAAACAATCAGGAATTCCTAAGCCGTGACTGAGCCTGTACTTGGAAAGTAGCTCGATTGCTTTTAATGAAATTGCATCATTCAAAAGTGATACATTAAATCTCATTAGCTTTTTATTGAGCCTTGCTAAATCTTTTTTATCCACCGTGCCGCACATCAACTCCATTTTGGTTATGACGGAGACAATCACATTATCCAGCATGATTTCATTCCCAATTATGTCCCTGGTGGCTGAATGTCTCGCTTTTGCTGAATCCCAAAAGTCGATCATTACATCTGTATCACAGATTACTTTCTTTCCCATGCCCTCCGTCTAAGTTCTTCGGCCGAAATGCCTTTGCCAGTAAAAAAATCATCTACACCAGAAATATCAATCGATGGGTCTCCTTCAACTATTGATATTCCATGTATATCACTAATTTTTTTCTTTTCCGCCTTTGCAGGAAAAATCACAAAATCAAAGTATTTCGAAAGGTCCTGAAGGGCTTCCAGCGTCTTTTTGCTTTTATATTTTATAGTTATTTCAGGCATTGCATCAAGCTTTAAACAAATTTAATAATAACGGGCCATAACAACGAATATCTAAGGCTATTCCAATAGGCATTCCTACGATCTTACTTAATTAGCTCTACTGAACATACCGACGCTTTTGCCCCGCCATTAATTCTCTTACCCCTCCGCCAACTCAATCCAAACCGGGGCGTGGTCGCTGGTCTTTTCCCACCCACGCACATTCCTGTCGACGCCTGCAGCCAGTAGCCGGCCTTCAACATGCGGGCTGAGCAGAAAATGATCGATGCGCAAGCCGGCGTTGCGCCCGTAGGCGTTGCGGAAATAATCCCAAAAGGTGTAGATCTTCTCTTCCGGATACAATTTCCGAATTGCATCGGTCCACCCCTGCCCTACAAGTTTTTTGAAAGCATACCGAACCTCCGGCCGAAACAGCGCGTCATCCACCCACCGCTCAGGCTTGTACACATCCAGCTCGGTTGGCATCACATTAAAGTCGCCGGTCAAAATTACGGGTGTGTCCGAAGCCAGCAGCTCAGCAGCATGCCTGGTCAGGCGCTCAAACCAGCCGAGCTTGTAGTCGAACTTAGGCCCGGGAGCCGGATTGCCGTTGGGCAGGTACAGGCACCCAATTCGGACGCCGTTGACTGCCGCCTCTATGTAGCGACTCTGCACATCCTCCTGGTCTCCCGGCAACACACGGCCGATTTCTTGCGGCGCTTCGTTTCTCGACAATATGGCTACGCCGTTCCAGCTTTTTTGCCCGTGCCAAATGGCGTGGTACCCAGCGTCTTTAATCTCGCTCACAGGAAATTTTTCCTGGGGTGCCTTTAGCTCCTGCAGGCAAACTACATCCGGAGTTGCTTCGCTGAGCCACCGAAGGAGTACCGGAAGCCGGGCATTAATGCCATTGACATTGTATGTAGCAATTTTCATAACACAGTAAAGTAAATATTTTGAAATATCAGTTATTGCCATAACAACCTCGTCGTGCTTGCAATTGCAGGGTTGTCCATCCTTAATAAACAGTTTTCAGTACACATTTCTTATCCGCTCATCCGGTCTTCAGATACATTTCGTGCTCGACGAGGATTTAGTGATATATTTAGCAAAACATTAAACCCGTTGCGCCATGGCTTCAGCAAACCGCCGAGCAATCGCTCTCATACTCGTATGCTTACTGTATTCATTTCGCTCCCTGGCTTCGCCCACGCCGGAAGCCCGGGCAGCTAACTATTCTACCTACACGGAACTTACCGAATTTTTTACTGAATGGCGAAAATTTCAGGCACCGGTGTTGAAAAACGGTGTGCCCGACTACTCGGCCGAAGCCATGAAAAAGCAGCACGGGGAGCTTAAAGATTGGCAGGCAAAACTGCAGGCCTTCGACACAACAGGCTGGCCGGTAAAACACCAGGTTGACTGGTATTTGATTTACGCGGAAATGAACGGGCTGGATTTTGACCACCGTGTGCTACGCCCCTGGGAACGGGACCCGGCTTTTTATGTGTGGTTTTTTTCGTACCCGTCGGACGTGCCAGCCCGCGAAGGTCCGCACATCCACGGCTGCGTTGAGCTTCCAAAGTACAAGCAACCGCTTTCAAAAGAAGACGCCCGGTCGATACAACTACAGCTCGACAAAGCCACGGCGGTATTTGCCCAGGCGCAACAAAACCTTACCGGAAACGCCCGTGACTTGTGGGTGACCGGAATCCGGAGCATCTACGACCAACAGGCTGACCTTGAACAATTTGCCGCGAGCATCGAAAAGACCTATCCTGAGCTGGGCCGGTCTGCCCGTAAAGCTATAGAGGCCTCGGGCCAATTTGCTGGCTGGCTGGAAAAAGAGGCTCCCAAAAAGGACGGTGTTTCGGGAGTTGGCAAAGAAAACTACACATGGTATTTACGCAAGGTCCATCTGCTTCCGTACTCTTGGGAAGATGAGCGGGTGCTGCTGGAGCGGGAGCTTGCCCGTGCCCACAATGCATTGCGCATGATGGAGCATCAAAATCGGGACCTGCCTCAACTGCAAAAAGCAACGTCGGCGGAAGCTTATGCCAAGCTGCAAAAAGACGCCATCGACGAATACATGGACTTTTTTGAGCGGGAAGAGTTTATCAGCGTAAAGCCGTACATGAAAGCCGCCATGCTGGAGCAGGTATTCGCTTTTAATCCGAGCAAAGAGCTGTTGGGCTTTTTTTACGAGATAGACTACCGCGACCCCATGCCGATGCGGGCGCACCATTTTCACTGGATCGACAAAGCCCGCGAAGTGCTGGAACCACATGAAAGCCCAATACGCCGCACGCCCTTGCTTTACAATATTTTCGACAGCCGGGCTGAAGGCCTTGCCACAGGCATGGAAGAGTTGGTAATGCATGCCGGCATGCTGGAAAACCGGCCAAGAGCGAAAGAACTGGTTTACATAATGCTTATTATGCGGGCGGCCAGGGGGCTGGGAGGTGTTTACCAGCACGGCCAGGAAATGACCTTTGACGAAGCCACTAAAATTTCCTCCAAATGGGTGCCCCGGGGTTTGCTCCCAGCCGATGGCGGCACTATTCAGGGAGAGCAGCAGTTTTACCTGCAGCAGCCCGGCTACGGCAGCTCGTATGTAATGGGCAAGCTCGACATCGACATGCTGATAGCTGAGTATGCACGGCAACGAAACGACCAGTTTAACCTGCGGGAATTCATGGACGAGTTTACTTCGAAAGGCATAATACCGATGTCGTTAATTCATTGGGAAATGACGGGCGACAAGAGTTTGCTAAAAAGGGCCTTGGAGTAACAAATTTCGGGAGCGAGCCTCCCTCAACCCAGCATCTTAACTTCCTCTACCAAAGCCTCGATTGTTTTTTTGGCGTCGCCAAAAAGCATCCGGGTTTTTTCGTGAAAGAACAAAGGGTTCTCGATGCCTGAATACCCGGTGCTCATACCGCGTTTCAGTACTATCACATTTTTTCCTCTAAGTATCTCCAGTATAGGCATGCCGTAGATAGGAGACGACGGATCGTCCAACGCTGCCGGGTTTACCACATCGTTGGCTCCTACCACCAGCGTCACGTCGGTTTCGGCCATCGCTGCATTAGCATCGTCCATGTCAAGCAGCTTTGGATAGGGCACATCTGCCTCGGCCAGCAGCACATTCATATGGCCGGGCATTCGCCCCGCCACCGGGTGTATGGCGTAGTAAACGTTCACATTGTGCGTAGAAAGAAGGTTATCAAGTTCTTTTATGATCTTCTGCGCCTGCGCCACAGCCATTCCATAGCCGGGCACCACCATCACATTGGCAGAATAGCGCAACATGATGCCGACATCGTTGGCGGTTGCCTCTTTTACTACCTGCTCGCCAGTGACAGTACCGGAGGCAGCAGCCCCACCAAAACCACCCACTATTACGTTGAACAGCGAACGATTCATCGCTTTGCACATTACCATTGTGAGAATTGTACCCGACGAACCCACCAGTATGCCTCCGATCAGCATCATTTGGTTGTCGTACACGATACCGGCAAGTGCCGCCGCCACTCCCGTGAGCGCATTCAGCAGTGAGATTACCACCGGCATGTCGGCCCCTCCAATGGGCTGCACGAAGGTAATTCCATAAACTAAAGATAATCCTAAAATGATGAGCGGAAGGATAAAAGAGGGATCAGGCAATATTACCCGAAACACGATAACCCCCAGAATTGCCAGCACGAGGATAATGTTAACGATACCTGCGTAGGGTATTTTCCAGTCTTTGATCTGCCCGGAAAGTTTTCCGTAAGCCACCACGCTCCCCGTAAAAGCCACAGCGCCAATAAACATCGCCAACTGGGTGGTAAGGTGGGTTGCCGATACTACTTCGCCCGCACGCAGCCCTGAAAATACCGCCTGGTATTGGTTAAGCTCCACTAGCGAAATAGCCACTGCGCATGCCCCTCCAAGGCCGTTGAACAACGATACAAGCTCAGGCATGGCCGTCATGGCTACCTTTTTCGACATCACGAGCCCTATTACCGCTCCGATAAACAGTGCGATGATGATGAGCAGGTAATTGTTGTCGCCTCCTTTGAGGGGGATAACCATAGACGCCACAATAGCCACGCCCATACCTACGGCGGCTATTATGTTGCCGCTTCTGGCGGTAGACGGGTGGCTTAGTCTTCTGAGACCCGAAATAAGTAAAATGACAGAGGTAAGGTACGAGAGATTGATGATTACCTGCATGGCTGGTGGGGTTTCAATTACTTCTTTTTAAACATTTCAAGCATGCGGTTGGTAACGGCATGCCCGCCAACCACGTTAATCATGCCCAGCACTATACCCAGAAAACCCATGCCCAGCGACAGGTAATCATCGGCCGCTGATTGCCTTACAAGCAAAATGGCCCCGATAATGACTACCCCGCTTATGGCATTAGTGCCCGACATAAGAGGAGTATGCAATACGGTAGGTACTTTCGAAATAAGTTCGAATCCCAGGTAAAATGCCATTACAAGCATGTATAGCATAATCGGGTTTTGCTCAATAAAGTGGATGATAACGCTCATTGTTAGTTGGTTGTAATTTCCTCCATCCTGTGCCTGGTAAGCAGGGTTTTTTGCACGATCTCATGCGAAAACGGAATCTGCCCCACTCCCTGCTTCAGGATAAACTGAATAAAGTTGAAAATATTTGTGCTGTAAAGCCTGCTAGCCTCTTTAGGCAGTTGATGAAAAAGGTAAGAGTCGCCAATTATCTTTACCCCAACTACCTCAATCTCCTGGTTATCTTCGGTGGCTTCGCAGTTGCCGCCAGTAGCACTCGCCAAATCCACAATTACACTACCGGGTTTCATTAGCCCCACGGTTTTTTGCTCCACCAGCAGCGGAGCCTTTTTTCCGGGAATGTTAGCTGTGGTAATAATAATGTCGGCCTTTGCTGCCCTGTCTTGAATCAGCGCCTTCTGCTTTTTTACATACTCCTCCGATTGGGCAACCGCATAGCCGCCCGCATTGGCGTCTTCGGCACTGCCGGGCACCTCTATAAACTTGGCTCCAAGGCTTTCAACCTCCTCCTTCACTGCACTGCGCACATCAAAAGCCTCCACCGAAGCACCGAGCCTTTTGGCAGTGGCAATGGCCTGCAAGCCCGCTACACCAGCACCCAGCACCAGCACTTTGGCCGGCGGAACGGTGCCTGCCGCAGTGGTCATCATCGGAAAATAGCCCGGAAACCTTTCGGCGGCAGTTATTACCGCCTTGTAGCCGGCCAGGGAAGCAAGCGAAGACAGCACGTCCATCGACTGCGCAATTGACGAACGTGGCACCCTGTCGAGGCTAAAAACAAATTGATCCGCATTTTTCAGCTTTCGCCCATATTCCTCTTCCGAAAGCATGTTGAACCTGCCGATAACCAAAGCCCCCGCTTTGAGCCTGGCCAAGTCTTCCATGTACAGTTGGGAGTCTACCAGCACCACATCACTCGCCTGCAGTACGCTCTCCCTATCGGTTACAGCCACTCCGGCTTCTTCATAAAGCTGGTCGGCAAAAAAAGACTTAAACCCGGCGCCTTCTTCAAGCACCAGCTTATAGCCGGCTTTTTGGTATTTAGATACAAGGGATGGAACTAAGGGAACAAGAGGGGTTGAGATAGACTTCAGAACTCCGATTTGCATGTTCTATAGGATTTTGGCTTAAAAAAGTAGGTATACTTCCACCAATATATGAATATTGAATCATTATTCTAAAGTCGCCCGATTTTTAAGCAGGCCGGTCGACTTAAAAAAGTCAGCCCCAGGGTGTTTCGCCTCACGTTGCAGGCGCTGCGAATTTATAAATTGCACTTAACGGAACTGTAAAGAGGCTACCTATATTTTCGGGAACCCAACAGATTGGAACCGTTGGCACCAATTCAGGTCAACTCTTTTCTTTAATGGGGCGATAGATCATTACTTTGCCCTTTTTCACCCTGTCCAGCCGAAAGTTGCTCACACCAACTTTTTTGCCCCACGCACCAGTGTTTTGATGCGCTATTTCATAGTTGAGCGGGCCGTTTACCTTGTACACAATGGCAGTATGCTGCGCCATGCTTTCCTTAAATGTACTGTTGCCATCTTTCCACTCCACTTGCACATTTTCAAACTGGATTAAATCACCAGGGTAAACCTCTTCTTTCTGGGGATTTAGCTTGCGTCCGTAGGTAGTAATGGTTTTCATGCTGCTACGGTCGAAATAGGCCCCTGAGTAGGCCAGCGCACCGGCGGCCAGGTCCCAGCACTCGCCCCTGTCTACTTTGGTACCCATTACTGAGTTCAAGTATTCTACAATTTTGGAATTTAGCTCCGGCAGCCCGGCCTTAAATGTAAAGGAGCTGAAGAGAAAAAGTAATACTGCTTTATTCATCGTTAGTCGTTCGAATTTTCCGCTTGAGTGGTTACAATATATGCATTGTTTTAGTTCGGAGCGCAGTAGCAAAAAAAACCGGATTGCATTCTCCCGTTGTTTCTTGTCAGGTCACTTTGTTTCATAGTCGACCAGCATCACACCCGACGGCGAGGTCACAACGCCATTGAGTTGCAGCCCGATTCTGTCTCTCAGGTCGGAAAACAGCGGTTTGCCCCCGCCCAAAATAACCGGGTGAACAGCAAGCAAAAATTTATCGATCAGCTTCCATTTCATAAAACTTGCAATGAGTTGCGCTCCACCATACAGCCAAATGTCCTTACCTGGTTGACGCTTAATTTCCAGCACTTTAGCGGCTGGTTCGGAGGTGATCCAGCTTGCTACGTTGCCTGACAATCCGGCGGTATTAGAAAATACATACTTCTTTTTGCTATGCACCCCTTCCCAAAGTTTCTTTTCTGCTGGCGATGCATTCTCGGCCGGCTGGTATTGCCCCCAAAGATCATAGCTCACACGACCGTAAAATATAGTGTCGATCCTCGCCAAAAACTCGTCGAAATGAGATGCAGTGCCAGACTCCGAGGCAGGCTCATCGTCTAAAATACACCAGTCGATCTCGCCATTAGGGCCTTCTATGAAACCATCCAGGGATACTGCCAGGTTTAGGATAATCTTTCTCATATAGATTCTATTTTGTTCTGTTTATTATAAACGCCCCCCGTTCATCGCTTCAAACTGAGACACATAATCCCGGAGTTTGTCCGGCGACTTGGCCTGCCGTAAATATAAAAGTACATTTTCCACGTATTGAAGGGAGTCCGGCAAATATTGAAGAACCCTCGGTGAGAATGCAAGAACATTCTCGTGTATCAAAGAAAATTTGGGAGAAACGGAATACCATTCGGTAAAAAGGGAAGAACATTCTCATGTATCGAAGGAAGTTCGGCAAATATTGAAGGACGTGTGGGGAATATGGAAGAACATTCTCGTGTATTCAAGGAAGTTCGGCAGATAGGGAAGGACCTGCGGTGACTATGGAAAACGATTTACTTTTCTCCAGAGGAGGTTCGGGTAATATGGGGTGCATTCTGTAAATGATGGACCTCCAACTCGTCACAGAAAACTTGGTCTGCTGCCTTTTCCGGTATAACTTGTAGTTTAACTCACTCATTCACCGCCTACTATGCTCAAAGCTTTACTACAATTCACCCTGGCAGCTTTTATCATGCTTTTGGCCGCCTGCACGCAAAAACAAACCATAAACGCTACCAAATGGGACAAAGTTACCATTGACTTCACGGGCCCTGAATCCTCTGAAGACGGTGCTGAAAACCCGTTCACCAACTATCGGTTGAATGTCACTTTCTCCAAAGGCAGTAAACGGCTGACCGTGCCGGGTTACTTCGCAGCTGATGGCAATGCGGCAGAAACCAGCGCTGCGGCCGGAAGCACCTGGAGAGTGCATTTTCGCCCCGACGAAACCGGCGAATGGACCTACAAGGCTTCTTTCAGAAAAGGGGAAAACATAGCCGTAAGCGATGACGAGGCGGCAGGTGAAGCTGTAGCATTTGACGGGCAAGAGGGTAAAATTGTGGTGACTGAAGCGAGCTACCAATTGCCCGACCTGAGAGCGAAAGGCCGCCTGCAGTATGTAGGCAAAAGATACCTTCAGTTTCAGGAAACCGGCGAGTGGTTTCTCAAGGGAGGCGCCGACAGCCCCGAAAACCTATTGGGTTATGCCGATTTCGATGGCACTTTCAAAGGGACATCAGGGGAAAACCGCAGTGGAGAAGCCGAGAACAAAGCCACCCTCCATACGTATGCCCCACATGCTGCCGACTGGCAGAAGGGTGACCCTACCTGGGGAGGCGGCCGTGGCAAAAACCTCATCGGCGCTGTCAACTATCTTGCATCCAAGGGCATGAACTCCATCTACTTCCTCACTATGAACATTGAAGGCGACGGCAAAGATGTGTGGCCCTACACCAGCTACGACGAACGACTGCGGTTCGACTGCAGCAAGCTCGACCAGTGGGAGACGGTGTTTGACCACATGGAGCGCAAAGGCATGATGCTGCACATAGTGACGCAGGAAACGGAAAATGAAAAGCTGCTTGACGACGGCGACACCGGCCTGCACCGAAAGCTTTATTACCGGGAGCTGATCGCCCGTTTTGGGCACCACCTGGCTGTAACCTGGAACATGGGCGAAGAAAACGGCCCTGCGAGCTTTTCGCCCAACGGACAAACAACCGAGCAGCAGAAGGCCATGGTGGAGTACATTAAAAGCAACGATCCGTACAAAAACTACGTGGTCATCCATACTCACTCGCACCCAGGCACCCGTCACGAAATGTTCGGCAAGCTGTTGGGCTTTGAACCACTAGACGGCCCTTCCGTACAGATCGGCTTCCTGGGCGACGCCCACAAGGAGACCAAACACTGGCTCTCGCAATCGGGGCAGGCCGGCAAGCAGTGGGTGGTGTGCATCGATGAGATTGGGGATGCATCTCGTGGCGTAGATCCCGACGACAGGCCCGACAACAACCAGGACACTGTGCGTACGGCCGTGCTGTGGGGCAACCTGATGGCTGGTGGTGGTGGCGCCGAATGGTACTTCGGGTACAAAAATCATAACAACGACCTTGGTGCAGACGACTGGCGCTCCCGCGATCAGATGTGGAATTACACCAGGGTTGCCCTCGACTTCTTTCTGCAAAACCTGCCCTTCTCTGAAATGGAAAGTATGGATGAACTAGTCGGCGACAGCGCCTATTGCTTAGCGAAGGCCAACGAGGTTTATGCGGTTTTCCTTCCCCTGGGTGGTGAAGCAACGCTAGATCTAACCACAGCTGATGGCGAATTCTCCGTAGCGTGGTACAATCCGAGAAGAGGCGGTAGTCTGCAAACCAGCGAAAAAACGAGCATCAGCGGCGGTAACGTACAATCTCTGGGAATACCACCTTCCGAGCCCGAAAAAGACTGGGCTTTACTGCTGAGAAAAATGTAAAACGATGCACGGGCGTCCGGTCGGTAAACGATGTAAAGCAATGCGATTGGCATACATAATGACGGCCTTTTTTCGCGACACTATATCCATTGATACCACTTATGAAAACTGCTGTTTTCCAACATGGAAATATTAGATACATTAACTTTTTATTGCACCTGGAAATTTTAAATATAGAAATGGATAATTTTCATTATAAATTGCATTCTTTTTAGCGACTCTGGAATGTCCAAGTTCCTTGTAACTATTTTTTTCAACTTCTACCTGGTTGTCTCCTTTGCATATGGAAAGGAAGATGCACCGAAAGCTATTAAAGGAACTTTAGATTTAAGCTCCTGGGATTTCGCTGAGGGCGGTCCTGTGGCACTAGATGGTGAATGGAGATTTTACTGGATGCAGCTATTGCCTCCAAATGAGATTGATGCTTCTTCAACAGGCAATTATTTCGACTTTCCCGAAATTTGGAACGGACATGAAGTAAATGGGCAAAAACTGACGGGATCTGGTTACGCCACTTATTCGCTCACCGTAATTCTCCCGCACAACCGGCCGGCGCTTTCGCTTTCGGTGGAAGATTATTTTTCCAGCTACTCTTTTTTCATCAACGGGTTGCTGTTTTCTCAAAATGGCCGGGTGGCAACTTCTTCCGACGCCTATATGCCCGCTTGGGTGCCTCTTACAAAGCCACTCCGAACAACGGCCGATACCCTGCAGCTGGTACTGCAGGTGGCTAATTTCGACCATTACAAGGGTGGAAGTTCTCAAAGCATAGTAATAGGAACAGAAGAGGAATTGGGCCTGCTACGAGACCGTGAGCTTGCTTACGATTGGGTGCTTGCCGGCGCCATGTTTATGGGGGGGTTGTTCTTTTTTGGCTTGTATTTGTTTGGCAGGCACGAGCGGGCCATGCTTTTCTTCTCGCTTTTCTGTCTTGTTTACAGCTATCGCAACATAGGCTCAGACCTTTACGCCATCAACACCCTTGTGAGTGGCATTCCATGGGCCGTAGGTGTGAGGCTGGAGTACATTTGCATATTTTTAAGCCTCATTTTCTTTACTGAGTATCTGCTTAGCCTTTACCCGGAAGAGATCCACAAGGCTTCGATGCGGTTTTACAACTGGATAAATCTCACGCTGTTGGCGCTTACACTAGCGGGGCCGGTTAAAACCTTCACCACAGTACTTCCCTGGTACCTCATCATTCTGGTTGCCGCAATTTTTTACGCTACTTATGTGGTCCTCCTGGCAGTCAGCCGTAAACGAGAGGGCGCAGTGTATGCTGTGGGGGCAAAAATGGCCGTGTTTGTTATAGTTTTCTACAACATCCTCGTGTATTTCGGCATAACCCCGCGGCTTATCCTGTTCAACTTTGTTGCCCACCTTATCTTTTTCTTCTGCCAATCGCTCATATTGTCTTTCCGCTTTGCATCGTCGCTCAACAGGGCCAAGGAAGCCGCTGAGGCAGCATCAAAGGCAAAAACCGAATTTCTCTCAACTATTTCACACGAGATGAGGACACCGCTGAATGCCGTAATTGGCATGACGAATTTTCTAATAAAGGATACACCTAAACCACAACAGGAAGAAAACCTGCAAACCCTGAAGTTTTCTGCCGAGCACCTGATGATGCTGATTAACGATGTGCTCGACTACAGTAAAATTGAGGCGGGTAAAATTGAATTTGTGCAGGAACCGGCCGACCTGAGGGAGTTGATAACCCAGGTAATAAAGTCGCATCAGAAAAAAGCATCCGGCAAAGGGCTGGACCTGAGATACACCGTGGCAGACGAAATCCCGTACAGGATTATTTGCGATAAGATGCGGGTAATACAGGTTCTTTCCAACCTGTTAGACAACGCCATAAAGTTTACCTCCCGGGGCTACGTGGCGCTAAATGTAACACTGCTTGAAAGTGAGGTTGACAGAATTAAGCTGCTTTTCGAGGTAGCCGATACAGGTATTGGAATAGAGCCCGGCAAACATCAGCTTATTTTTGAAAGCTTTTCGCAAGCCAACGCCTCCACCACCAGGGAATTTGGGGGCTCAGGCCTTGGCCTGTCCATCACACGAAAGCTGCTGCAACTGCAGGGTACAGAAATTAAGCTGGAAAGCACCCCCGGAACCGGCTCGAGGTTCTATTTTGAGCAGTGGTTCCAGATAGCCACCTACCAGGCTTCTGAAGCAGAAACAACACCTCCCCCGGCGCAAATGCTGCCATTGCTCAACAAAAAAGTGCTGGTTGTGGAAGACAATAAAATAAATGTGCTGGTCATCAAAAAATTTCTCGATAAGTGGGGCGCGACAGTAGAAATTGCCGATAATGGGCAAATTGCCGTGGACAAGGTGAAAGCCGGCAGCTACGACGTAATCTTAATGGACCTTCAAATGCCCGTAATGGATGGGTACGAAGCCACTGTGAAAATTCGGGAGACTGACCAAACTCCGATCATTGCCATTACTGCCTCTGTGCTAATGGATGTGCAGAACCGAATATACAAGGCAGGAATGAACGACTACGTAACCAAGCCATTCATTCCCGACGAGCTTTTAAGCAAAATTGTGCGCTTCACCAGAAGTCATGCCTAATTGTGGCGAAATTCCTTTACGGTATCAATAAAACACCGGACCTTATCCGGATCGGTATCGGGGTAAACGCCGTGCCCAAGGTTGGCAATGTGCCTGCCGGAGCCAAATGCTTTCAGCATGCCGCGGGTGGTGTCCACAATCTCCTCGTAAGTTCCGTACAGGGCACAGGGATCGAGGTTGCCCTGCAAAGTTTTGGCAGGCCCCACCTTCTTGCGCGATTCTGCGATGGGCATGTTCCAGTCGAGGCCAACAGTAGCGCAGGGCAGCTGGCCCATCTCCTCAAGCGCAAAAAATGCCCCTTTGGCAAAAACCGTCACCGGCACTTCTGTAATAGCTTCGCAAATTTTTCTTATGTAGGCCAGCGAAAACTCGCTGTAATGCCCGGGTGGCAACACACCCGCCCACGAATCAAATAGCTGAAGCATGTGAGCACCTGCTTTTACCTGGGCTTTTAGGTAGCTTATCGTGCTTTGCGTTATTTTTTCCAGTGCCCGATGCGCCAATGCGGGTTCAGTGTAAAGAAAGCCGCGTGCCTTAGAGAAAGTTTTGCTCCCCGCGCCCTCCACCATGTAAGAAAAAATAGTCCATGGGGCTCCGGCAAAGCCAATAAGAGGTACTCGTCCATTGAGCTCCCGGTTGGTGAGCTTAATCGCTTCAAGCACATACCCGAGGTCGGCCTCGCCGTCGGCAATGCGCAGCCGGTCTATGTCTTTGGCAGTGCGTACCGGATCGGGAAAGGTAGGGCCTTTCTTTTCCTGCATTTCATACGCACAACCCATAGCTTCGGGTATCACCAGTATGTCAGAAAATATGATCGCAGCGTCGACACCAAGCAGGTCTACAGGCTGTATTGTCACCTCTGCCGCCCGCTCGGGGGTTTTCACCAGCTCAATAAATCCACTGAGACTATTTCTAACGGCCCTGTATTCAGGGAGTATCCTGCCAGCTTGCCGCATCATCCATACCGGTGTTCTTTCCGTACTTTCGCCCCTGGCGGCCCGGAGTATAAGGTCGTTTTTCAATTGCATGCGGCAAAGGTAAGTACCCAGCCGTTAATTTCATCAACCGTCGGGCAGAGGTTCACCGGTGTTTGCCGGAAGGAAGCTGCTCTTCGCAACTCCAGCATTTAATTGCACACAGCATATTGTACGCAACCGCCCTTGTAACCACCACAATGTTTTTTACCTACCTTTGTTATTACTACAACAGATTAACCCACAATGAGTATCTTATTCGAAAATTTCGAAAGCTGGAAAACCTATTGCCGGCAAAAGCAGCTTCTGTTATACGAGCCTGTGCTGGAGTATGAGGTTCAGCAAAAAAATCGCACCGAAGACGAAATTTGGACTGGCCTGCAGAAGGCTTACGACGTAATGAAGGATGCCGTAAAAACCGGCCTTGAAGACGACATGACTTCCCGCTCGGGCATGATTAACAACGGTGCCAAAAAAGTTTTCCGCAACCCCGTCACGGTTCTTTCCCGCGAGTTTCAGGTGCTTATTTCCCGTGCGCTGGCGGCTAAAGAGGTAAACTCATGCATGGGCCGCGTGGTAGCTGCGCCCACTGCCGGGGCTTCGGGTATTTTGCCGGGCACGCTGGTAACGCTGCAGGAATTGCACAACCTCGACGACCGTAAGATACTGGAAGGGCTGCTGATAGGGGCGGGCATTGCTCTAATTATGGAACAAAAGGCTTCCATCGCGGGTGCCGTTGGGGGCTGCCAGGCCGAAACCGGAAGCGCTGCTGCCATGGCTGCCGGCGCTATTGTTTATTGCCTGGGAGGAAGCGTGGAGCAGGTGTTTAATGCTGTCGCCATCACCGTGCAGTGCATGCTGGGATTGGTTTGCGACCCGGTGGCAGGGCTTGTGGAAGTACCTTGTGTGGTGCGCAATGCCAGCGCTGCTGCCATCGCCAACTCTTCAGCGCAAATAGCCCTTTCAGATGTTAGCAGCGTTATCCCCGTAGATGAGTGCGTGGAAGCGATGGGAGAAATCGGCCAGTCGATGGAAACCCGCTATAAGGAGACCGCCGAAGGTGGCCTGGCGGCTACTGCCACCGGCCGGGCCATTGCAAAGCGGGTGCTCATCCACGATATTGAGATGCTGGACGAGGAAAGCTGATTTACCAGCCTCCGCCACCTCCTCCGCCACCTCCACCACCCGACGAGCCGCCCCCACCACTTCCCGAGCTACTGCCGGGCGCTGTAGACGAGCTGCTGATGGTGGAGCTAAGACTGCTACTCACACTGTGGCTGAAAGCACTGCTGCTGAAATGCACCATAGACGCATTGGTATACCAGTGCGGGCGGTAAGTGCTGCCATCGTCTGCAGGCATATTGAAGAAGGTTTCGAAATGGTCGCCCCAGTCGTTTTCCACGCCGAGGGCAATAGCATACGGAAGGTACTTCTCGTACAGCTGCAGCGCTGTTTCACGGCTTTGGAGCTGGTTTAACCTGTGTTCTTCAGCCTTTTTCAAAAAAAGCCTGAACCCTTCAAGGTGGTCCATAACCTTGCGGCCCTCCACCGTGGGCGCTTTTATGAGGTGGATAAACACCGCGTTCACGATCACGTGGCCTAATACAATGGGCATTACCAGGGTGTTCTCGAAAAAAACGAGCGCCACTACCATATCAGCGGTTATAAATGGAATTGCAAAGATGGAAAGCCCCACCACGGGTCCAAAGCTGGCACCTCGACTTTTCCAGTTCATAAATGCATTGTAAGCCGCCGCGCAAATGGCAATTACCCCGATGTTCCACACACTAAGCCAAATCAGCAAGAAAAAAGTATCTTCTTTGCCCCACGGCACAAATGGCAACATAAAAAAGATAGAGATAAGTGCGGCCCAAAAAATGTACCCTGCATTCAGCTTGAAGTGAACGTTGTCCAGGTCACTCCGAAGACTTTCCTCATGAGAAGTAACCGCCTTCCCGATGACCACGTGGTTTTCCTGCTTCAATTCCAGCTTAATTCCTCCTCCAAATAATTTATTCAAGAGTTTTTTTTGTGCAGGTGAAATGTTTTGCTGCTTCACTCCTTCAATCCGGTGAAGTATAAAGGTTTTCTTTTTATACTCAATTCTAACCAGCCCTTTTACCGCCATGTCTACAATATCCGCGGCGAGCGCTTTTTTGGCATAGCCCATATGATGCACGAAGTAGCAATCGGCCGGGGAAAAGCTGTTGGGAGGGTCGAATAGCGGGATAATAGTACCTTTGGGAGGGTCCACCCCTACTTTTCGCCACGCCACAAACCAATAGATGAATACCAGCAGAAGGCCGAGAACGCCCAAATGAACCTGATAGCGCTCTATCCACTGGTAAATTTCTTTTCTTACATTGGCTGGCTCGGCAACTACGCCTTTGGGCCATGCTACTGCCACGGTAAGGTTTTCATACGCTCCAAACGGTCTGGTAGCTACAAAAGCGATCTCTCCCTTTCCCTCAAAAACCTCGTAGTCTTTCCCTTCATCGCCTTCGTAGCCAGTATAAGCGGCATACTGAACAACCTCCGCCCCCTGCGGCAGGTGAATGGTGGCGCTAACCTGCTCCAGCGGAAAAATCCAGCCGGTACCGTTTACGTTATAGTACAGCTCGTCAAATTCTTCGAAAAAACCAATCTGCCGGTCGGTGCGGTATTTAATTGTGTAGGTATACTCGCCGGGCTCGAGAAAAACGTCCGCATCGCCGATATACACAACCTCCCCGTTCGACTCTTCCTGCATGTGATATGGTTCCGGTTGGCCGTTCTTCAACACCTCCAGCACCTCAAAGCCTACCGATACACTGTAGCCATCATTATCAGTATACTCGGTGGGGTACGCCCTGTAGATACCTCGTTGTATATCTACACCGCCTGCATACACCTTGATGGTTTCCACCACATCCACTGTAGCGTCGGTATTGATGGTAATTTCGCTGTGATAAGATATAATCCGCTCCTGGTCAGGCGCTATTATTTGCTCCTGTGCCGAGATTTGGCTACTCAGCAGGCAAGACAATGCTATTAGTAAAAGTTTCCTCATTGCTTTTGCCTTAAAACTTCACTTCCGGGTTTTCCCTATGCGAAACCTCCATCTCAAAAAAGTCCCGCTTTCCAAACCCAAACGACGACGCTACAATGTTGCTCGGAAAAGATTCAATCATAATGTTGAAGTCCCTCACCACACCGTTGTAGTACCTCCGCGAAAGCTCAATGCCGTTTTCAATCTGAGTAAGCTGTTGTTGCAGGTCCTGAAAGTTGGCGTTAGCTTTTAGCTCAGGGTAGTTTTCGGAAAGCGCAAATAGCCGGCCCAAAACAGCGGAAAGCCCCATTTCGGCCTGTTCCTGGTCTTTTACTGTGCTAGCAGCCACGCCTTGGTTACGCCATTTAATCACGTTTTCCAGCGTTTCCTTTTCATGGGTGGCATATCCTTTTACCGTATTTACCAGCGAAGGAATAAGGTCGTAGCGCTTTTTTAGCTGCACATCTATACCACTCCAGCCTTCTTCAGCCAGGTTTTTATTCTTCACCAGCTTGTTATACACGCTAACGATGTACAAAAACAAGAGGACTATTACACCAAGGACAATTGATAAGATCATAAAAATGAGGGGTTGGTTTTTATCAACAACAAGGTAAAAAAAAACCGGCATTAGCCACCAGAAAATTACCCCACAGGAAATTTCTTTCGAACGTTGCTCATTGTCACGCAAATGTGAGTTTGCCTGCTACGCTAAATCATTCTTGCACGCCGTTATCATGTCAACCTCATTTGTTCATTATATTTTCGTCCGTTAATTTCGGTTCCCAATTTAAAGAAACCATGAACCTAGAAATATTCCTGCAGCCCGAATCGTGGATTGCCCTCCTCACTCTCACCTTTCTGGAAATCGTATTAGGTATCGACAATATTCTTTTCATCTCTATTGTATCAAAGGGTTTGCCCGCCCCGGAACAAAAGAAGGCACGTACTCTGGGTTTATCTCTGGCCCTTATCATGCGAATCGCACTGCTACTAGGCATAACTTTTATCATACGGTTTACCAATCCATTATTCACGCTGTTCAGTGTCGACCTCAGCGGCCGTGACCTGGTATTGATGGCGGGAGGAATCTTTCTGGTGTTTAAGTCGGTGATGGAGGTGCATCACAAAATGGAAGGAGCCGATGCCTCCAAAGAATCGAAAGCTGCATCATTTGCCAGGGTAATTTTCCAGATCGTGCTGCTCGACATGATTTTCTCTTTCGACTCCATCCTTACCGCAATAGGGCTTACCGAGCACCTCATCCTGATGATCATTGCTGTGGTTATCTCCATGGGCGTAATGATGATGTTTGCCGGAACCATCAGCAATTTCATACAGAAGCACCCTACGCTCGAAATTCTCGCGCTCTCTTTCCTTATCCTTATCGGCTTCATGCTATTCATTGAAGGCTGGCATTATCACGTGCCCAAGGGATACATCTACTTTGCGGTTTTCTTTGCCCTGGTTATTGAACTCATCAACATGCGAATAAAAAAGGCGCAAAACCCAGTGAAGCTGAAAAGAAGGATAGAGTAGCATACGACACCATAGGCAGTCTATAAAAACTCAAATCAAAGGCGTTTTTTAGCACAGGGTTTTTATTAGCTTGGCGCTTCCAATCCATTTTTCTGTTGATGAAAGACAAAAAAGCTGCCGCCGCAAAAACCCGAAAGAAAAAAAGTGATATTTCGTATCACAAAAAGCCTTCTAACCTAACCCTCGATCAATGGCAGGCCGGTTTGAGGCGTCAGTTCGCCCGTCAAAATGATTTTCAGATTGAGAATGTGGGTGGTCACAGGGTTTATTCCGATTACAAAGTAAGGAATCCCGCCACCGAAAACGTTTATAAGGTCGCGCTTCGCAGTAACGAAAAGCAAATAAAAAACGGCACAAATTTCAATTTCTGCACCTGTTACGACTTCAAAACCAACGGCCTCGGCACTTGCAAGCACATTGAAGCAGTTATCTACTTTGTACAGAAAAACAGGCAGCTAAGCAAAGCTTTTCGCGAAACCTATGCCCCTCCATACTCCTCGGTGTATCTTCAGTATAGCCCGGGTGGCCGGCAAATTAAAATCAGGATAGGCACCGAAGAGCGAGCAGCCTATACAGAACTGGCGTCCGGGTATTTCGATGAAGAAAACTGCCTGAAGCCGGAGCGGTACAGTGTGTTTGACGATTTTCTGAGCGATGCGAGGCAGCTCAGTGCTGACTTTCGCTGCTACGACGATGCCATGGCGTTTGTGCTCGAAAAAAGAGCGGCAGACCAAAGAACAAGTTGGGTAAAACGGCATGAAAAGGAAATCCGAACCACCTTACTCTCAAAATATGTAAAAGCAGAACTTCATCCATACCAAAAGGAAGGTGTGGCTTTTGCTATACAGGCGGGCCGAAGTCTGATAGCCGATGAAATGGGCTTAGGCAAGACGCTTCAGGCGATTGCCGCTGCCGAGGTTTTAAAAAAAGAGTTTGGAATTGAAAAGGTGCTCATTGTTTGCCCCACTTCCCTAAAGTACCAGTGGAAATCAGAAATTGAAAAATTTACTGACAGCCCGGCTTTCGTAATTGAAGGACAGCACCACAAACGAATACATCAGTATTTTGATGAAAACAGCTTTTACAAGATCGTAAGCTACCACACCGTGGGCAACGACCTTGAGTACATCAACAAATCGGCGCCCGATCTCATCATCCTCGATGAGGCACAACGTATTAAGAACTGGAAAGCGAAGATTTCGCAGAACATCAAGAAACTGAAGTCCGACTACACGGTGGTGCTGACGGGAACACCCCTGGAAAACAAGCTGGAGGAGCTTTATTCCATTGTTCAGTTCATCGACCCCTTCAGGTTGGGTGCCTTGTATCGGTTTTTGAACCGCCACCAGGTTACAGAAGAAGAGACAAACAAAGTAATTGGTTACCGCAACCTGAACCAGGTAGGTGAAGTGCTTGCCGATGTCTTACTGAGACGTACCAAAAAAGCCGTGCTCAACCAATTGCCCGCCAGGCAGGATAAAAACCTGTTTGTTCCGATGACGGAAACACAAATGACAATCCACGATGAAAATTATGAGGCTGTTTGCAAGCTCGTATTGCGCTGGAGACGAAATGGGTTTTTATCTGAGAAGGACCGCCAGCGGCTGATGATATGCATGAATACCATGCGGATGGTATGCGACAGCACTTATATACTGGACCAGGAAACCCGTCACGATACTAAAATCGAGGAGTTGATGAACATCCTGGAGGAAATTTTCTCGATACCCGATGAAAAGGTGGTTATTTTTTCGCAGTGGGAACGAATGACCCGCCTCGTGGCGAAAGAACTGGACGACCGGGGCATTAAATATGAAAACCTGCACGGCGGCATTCCGGGCAAAGACAGAAAAGATTTGCTCACTAATTTTCAGAACGACCCCGACTCCCGTGTCTTTCTGTCTACCGATGCGGGCGGTGTGGGCCTCAACTTGCAGTCTGCCGCCTACCTCATCAATCTCGATATTCCATGGAATCCCGCCGTACTGGAGCAACGGATCGCTCGAATCTACAGGTTAGGCCAAAAGAAAAAAGTGAGCATCATCAATCTGGTTGCAACGGGCACTATAGAGCACAAAATGCTGGACGTGCTCAAGTTTAAATCTTCAATGGCAGAGGGCGTGCTCGATCAAGGCGACGACACCATACTCATGAAGGAAGATCGCTTCAAAGAATTCATGATGAGTGTAGAGACAGTAGTAGATACCGCTCAAAAAGCTGAAGCGCCAACAAATACCGTTTCGCTGGAGGAGGAGAATTCGCCTGAATTAAAAGAGGTATCCAAAACTCCGACCGATTTTGCAGCGGGAAAAAACAATCAGGCAAACATGGGCAAGCCGTCGGTGCCTGGCGAACAGCTTGGGCTCTTTGACGACGATGTAAGGCCTTCGGAACCTAAAAAGAGAGAGAAAAATACGGGGCCCTATCCCGATTCTCAGGATACTACCGGGCACCCTGCGCTGCAGTTTTTAAACCAATTGAGTCAGGTGCTTAGCAAACCGGAATCAACCCAGGCGCTGGTATCGTCTATTACGGAACAAGACAGCAAAACTGGCAAAACCTACCTGAAGCTTCCCGTGGACGGAGAAGATGCCGTGAAAGATCTGCTGAAAGGCCTTAACAATCTTTTGGGGGCTATCGACTGGAAAAAACTGTCGTAGGCCCGCAAAGCAAGGCACCGCTACGGTCAGAAGTTAGTCCCCTTCGTGCTCTCTCACTTTTAGCTTCCGTTGCTTCCATGCAGCCAGTTCTTCCTCCAGCCGCTTGCGCTGCCGGTCAGTTAGCCCGGTTTTCACCAGCTCATACATATCGGGCTGCCCGGCATCCACCCAGCAAGTGAACCAAAAGTCGCCGACCATCTTTACCGAAGCCCGCATGCGCCGTTCAACCTGCCCGGCGAGCATATTGTGGTATGCCGCAGCATACTCCCTTGAATATGTTTGCACTGTGGCCCCGCCACGTTCCTCATAGGTATATTTTTTATCCGGAGCAAACCTGTCGTTAAGCAGCCGCTCAAAACTGAGCACAGAGTCCAGCGCCAGGTGAGCGTTGGTTACAGCCTCCCAGGCCGCCATTTGTGGATTCTCGATATAGCGCGCTTTGCCCACAAAAAAGTCGTAGCGGTCGAAAAACAATTCAGGCAGTCTCGACTCCCAAAAGCCGTGGATACCATACTGCCCGGTAAATTGCCCGTTGTAGTTTTCGGTAGTGTGTAATGGTACGTTGGCGTCGCCAATGTAATGCCCCAAATCAGTAGCCAGCCTCAAAATCCTGTCCGCATCTTTCTCCCTGAACGCAGTGGTCAGCCAGTGCTTCATAGCTGCAATATGCCAGGGCACAATTCCATAAGCCTGCAGGGTATCTTCGGTATACATGGCCACGGCGTCATTCCAGTACCTCGGCATTTTGTATAGGGCACTATCGCCATACACGTCGAGGTCTATGTAATGCCGGGCAGCCTCTCCCTCCATGGCATACCGGCGGCGGTCCGGATTTACCGCGTTCTCTTCGAGGTACTGGATGTGGTGTTTAAAGAAAATGCCAAGTTCGGGCGGAAGCGTAAACACAGCAAGCCGGTTAATTTGTCTGTGTGCGAAAAACCCCCAACGACCATAAGCTGACGGGCCGGCAAGAAGCTGAAAGCTCTCCGCTAAAAAGATAAGGAATAGAAAAAAGGCTGGTGTTTTTTTCATTGCTGGTTAATTAGGTTTTGATGGTAATAAAAGATAAAATTAAAGCCTACTTTGTAAATTCAAACTATAGTCATATCTTTGCGCTCTCTAAAAAAGAACTGTTTACGGCAAGTACTAAAATAGTATGGCAAATCATAAATCCGCATTTAAAAGAATTCGTTCTGCAGAAGCAAAAAGGCTGAGAAACCGCTATCAGCATAAAACTACCCGTACCTTCGTTAAAAAACTCCGTGGAACTACCGAAAAATCAGAAGCACAGGAGTTGTACAAGAAAGTTTCGAGCATGATCGACAAACTTGCTAAGAAAAACATTATTCACAGAAACAAAGCAGCCAACCAAAAGAGGAAGCTTGCAAAGTTTGTGAATGCACTAGCCTAAGCAGCAAAAAGAATCTAATAAAAAAGGGCTACCAACGCGGCAGCCCTTTTTTATTTGTCTCTTTCCGAGCGTGTGCCTTACACCGTAGGCTCCCATCCTTTGGCATACTCCCTCCTCCAGTATTTCTTTACGGCCTCGTCATCCTTCACTATTTTACCGCTTGCCGGGTCTATATTTAATGTGCGGCCGGTTTGCTGCGAAATATTGCCGAAGTGGCAAAGCTGCGTGCTGATAGATGCATCGGCAATAGGTGCATTCAGGGCTTTGCCTTCACGGATGGCGTCAGCAAAGTTGTTGAAATGATATACGTCCAGTATACCTTCGCCCTGGGTATTAATGGTGGCGCTTTCTTCGCCTTCCTTTACCTCTTTGGTTTTGTTGCCCTTCATATCAAATACCTGGTACACGTTTCTGTCGAGCAAAATTGTGCCCTCTGTTCCATGAATAGACACACCGCGGCCCCTGCCATAAAACTCAAATGGGTTACAGCTTTTACCCTCCCAGGTAATCATTTTGCCGCCTTCAAATTCATAGCTTACCAGTTGTGTATCGTAAAACTCCCAGTCGTCCTGGAAGTGAAAGCGCCCGCCGGCAGACGTCACCTTCACAGGGTAGTTTACACCCAGCGCCCAGCGGCAAATATCAATTTCGTGGGTTCCATTGTTGTGTACTTCACCCGTACCCCAATTTTTGAACCAGTGCCAGTTGTAGTGCACTACATTGTCGCGGTAGTCTTCGCGGGGTGCCGGCCCCTGCCAAAGCTCCCAGTCGAGCCACCCGGGCACGGCAGCCTTTTTACCATTGCCTATAGACCCCCTGGCGTTTGAATACCACGCCTTGCCAAAATAGGCTTTCCCGATAATCCCGTCTTTTATGTCTTGAATTGCCTGAATGGATGCCTTGCCCGAGCGCTGCTGGTTTCCCATTTGCATCACAATCCCATGCTTCTTTTGCGCTGCCACCAGCATTTCCGTTTCGTACGGATTGTGGCTGCAAGGTTTTTCCACATACACGTGCTTTCCCGCCTGTGCACCCATTATGCCCATTGGAGCATGCCAATGCTCCGGCGTAGCAATTGTTATTGCATCCAGGTCCTTATTTTCGAGCAGCTTTCTGAAGTCTCCAACATTCGCCGCCTTCTTTCCTGTTTCGGTTTCAATAAGCTTACCGGCCGAATCAAACACCCGGCTGTCTACGTCGCATAGGTAGCCCAAAGAGGCATTTTTTGTTTTCGCAATAGCCTTTATGTGGGCCTGCCCCCTGCTGTAGGCTCCTACTACTGCAAAGTTTATTCGATCGTTTGCACCTAAAATTGAAGCATAGCTTCTGGCAGACATTGCAAAGGAAAGACCCACGGTTCCCAAAGCTGTTTTTTTGATAAAATCCCTTCTGGTTTTATTAGTAGGCATGGTCTATAATTTTTAAAGTTCTCTGATTTTAATACTTCTGTAGTGAACGGTGTTGCCGTGGTCTTGCAGCAAGATGTGCCCCGCCGGCCATTGGCCAAATTCAGGCCACTGTGCATATTTACTGTAAGCTACCAGGGCCCGGAACATCTGCGAAAAGCGATCGTATTCCACCACTTTTTCGTTGTTGAGCCAATGCTCTACGCGGCCCTGCTTGGCAACAATCCTCGCCTTGTTCCAGGTGCCAATGCCATTGAACGTTTTGTTGCGGCCGGGTGCTGAAAGGTTTTCCGCCGCAATCAGGTCGTAAAGCGACCCCATGGTGCGATTACCACCCACACCCATTTTGGCGTCAGGGTGACTTTTGTCGTCCAGCACCTGAAACTCGCAGCCGATCGCCGAGCCCGGTCCTTTGTTCAGCTCGGGGTCCACGAAATATTTGATGCCGCTATTGGCACCTTCCGTAATCATAAACTCCAGCTCCAACTCAAAATCGCTAAAAACATCTTCTGTTATAATATCTCCCGGCCCTGTAGATTCACCTCCGTCGGTTGCCAGGATCGTCAAAATACCATCTTTCATCTGCCAACCACTGGAGGGAAATTGTCCGATCTTGGCGCCTTTCCAGCCCGCCGATGTTTTGCCGTCCCACAGCAATCGCCAGCCTTTGCGCTTTTCAGCGTCCGTTAGCTCGTTGGTGAGGTAGCTTATCTCCGGCACTTCAGGGTCCGATGGCCATCTCTCGCCATCCAAGCCGGCCGTCATTATACGGATATTACGCCATTTTACCTGTGTGCCTACTTGCTCCGGCTTGTCTACGGAATGCACCTGCAGGGCAATAAATCCTTCACTGGTAAAATCGACCGCCAAATTGGTGCACATAATGCCATTCACCCATGTTCGTATGCTGTTTCCTATTGCCTCTATCCTGTACGAGTTCCACTCACCGGGCCTGAAGGCCTTGCGGCTATCTGCATTGCGGGTAATGGGATACAACCACATGCGCCGGGCCTCGTCGTATAAGCCGCCACTATAAGCTCTCGGGCTGGGGTCTATTTCCACCTGGTAGCCGTGCACCCGTCCGTTCATATAATCGGGCTTGCTCAGGCTTCTGATCTGTATGCCTGAATTGAGCCGGTTATCAACCCATACATCCAGTTCCAGGATAAAATCGCCATAGGTGTCTTCAGTAGCTAGAAACGTGTTGGGTGTATTGGCTTTTGAAGTGCCTACTATTACGCCTCCTGCCTCAATTTTATAGTCGGCATCGCCGTTCAGTTTTTTCCAGCCTTTAAAATCTTTGCCGTTAAACAGCGGTTGCCAATTGCTTCCGTTTTGTGCTTTCGTGAAGCCGTTGATAAATATTAAGAAGAGCAGTAAAAGAGGAATTTTTCGCATTTTAAGGTTTCGATTAAAAATTTAAATTAATAAAAACCTTCCACTATTAAATACCATTCATCCATTCCATGGCCTGATAACAAAAAAAGCCGCCACAGTTGACAGCTTTTTACATTTCGCGATGATTCCCTTTATTTGATCAGCTTCCGATACTTGATCCTCGTCGGGATAATGTCTGCACCCAAACGTTTCTTCCGGTTCTCCTCGTATTCAGTATAGTTGCCTTCGAACCAATACACCTGGCTATCGCCTTCAAAAGCCAGGATGTGCGTACAAATGCGATCCAGGAACCACCTGTCGTGCGATATAATTACCGCGCACCCGGCAAAGTTGTCGAGTGCGTCTTCAAGAGCTCGCAGGGTGTTTACATCCAAATCGTTGGTTGGCTCATCAAGCAGCAGCAGGTTGGCACCCATTTTCAGCGTCATGGCCAGGTGAACCCGGTTGCGCTCGCCGCCCGAAAGTACACCTACCTTCTTCTCCTGGTCTTGCCCCGCAAAGTTGAACTTGCTTACATAGGCTCTCGAGTTGATCTGCCGGCCACCAAGCTCAATCAGTTCGTTTCCCTCTGAGATGGTTTCCCAAACCGACTTCGAAGGATCCAGGTTATCGTGCTCCTGGTCTACGTATCCGGTTACCACCGTTGGGCCTACTTCAAAGGAACCCGTGTCTGGCTGCACTTTGCCGGTAATAAGCTTAAACAGCGTTGTTTTTCCCGCTCCATTGGGACCAATTACGCCCACAATTCCAGCCGGTGGCAGCGCAAACGAAAGGTTTTCGAAAAGCAGTTTGTCACCAAACGACTTGCTCAGCCCGTTGGCTTCAATCACCTTGCTGCCCAGGCGTGGGCCATTCGGAATAAACAACTCCAGTTTTGCCTCTTTGTCCTTCACTTCTTCGCCCAGCATTTTCTCATAGGCGTTCAAACGTGCCTTTCCCTTCGACTGCCTCGCTTTAGGCGACATGCGAATCCATTCCAACTCCCGCTGCAGTGTTTTCTGGCGTTTCGATTCGGTTTTCTCCTCCTGGGCCAGTCTATTCTGCTTTTGCTCCAGCCACGAAGAGTAGTTGCCCTTCCATGGAATACCCTCGCCTCTGTCGAGCTCCAGTATCCAACCTGCCACATTATCCAGAAAATACCGGTCGTGGGTTACGGCTATCACCGTGCCCTTGTAGTTTTGCAAATGCTGCTCCAGCCAATGCACCGATTCGGCATCCAGGTGGTTGGTGGGTTCGTCGAGCAATAGCACGTCGGGTTCCTGCAATAGCAACCGGCAAAGCGCCACCCTTCTTTTTTCGCCACCCGACAGGTTTTTTATTAACGCCTCACCCGGCGGCGTCCGCAGTGCATCCATGGCAATTTCCAGCTTGCTATCCAAATCCCAGGCGTTTACGTGATCAAGCTTTTCCTGCACCTCACCCTGCCTTTGAATTAGCTTATCCATGGCGTCAGGATTCTCTAAAATCTCCGGATCACCAAATTTTTCGTTAATCTGTTCAAACTCCTTCAGCAGGGTCACAACCTCCTGCACACCCTCCTGCACAATTTCCTTGACGGTTTTATCCGGGTCGAGCCGGGGTTCCTGCTCCAGCATTCCTACCGAATAGCCCGGAGAAAAGACCACCTCTCCCAAAAATTCTTTGTCCAGCCCCGCGATAATTTTCAAAAGAGAAGATTTTCCTGATCCGTTCAAACCCAATACCCCTATTTTGGCTCCGTAGAAAAAGGATAAGTAGATGTTTTTGAGGACCTGTTTTTTTGGCGGGTAAATTTTGCTTACCCCTGCCATTGAAAAGATAATTTTCTCTGCGCTCATTTTTCACATAATTAATTGCCCAAAGATGGCAAAAATTATGGGCAATGATTCATCTTTAATTTATATTAGTTACTTTGCGTTATAAGCACAATTATCCGCAACATTTTAATTATAAAGGACTTTGGAAAGGAAAGAGATACCTTACGGGTACATCGAAAACGAAAAAGTTTACCTGTCGGCCTACATGGAGTTTCCCGACAGGCAAATTGGTGAAGTGAAAGAAAGTGAAGAAAGAACCATTCAGTACTTCCTGGACAGGTTCAGTCATTTACTTCAAAAGATTGATGATCTTGAAAAAGCCATCAGGGAAAGTGACAACAAGGGTTCTTACCTAATGAAGCTTCTTCATATGAAAGAATCCCTGGGCGCATACGATGGCCTGGGAGATTATCATCCCTTGTTTGAGCGCCTCACTGTTCTTGAAGGAGAGCTGAATGAAGCTATTTCTAAAAACAGGGACCGCAACACAGAAATCAAAGAAGCACTTTTGGCCGAGCTGGACCAGGCAGTGGCCGAGAGCGATTGGCGTGAGGCAACTACAAAAGTGCTGGACGTAAAGGACCGGTGGATAAAAACCGGAAACGCCAAAAAGGAAGTGAATCAGGAGCTGGACGAGAGCTTTCAAAATAAGTTGAGAGACTTTTTCGATCGCAAGCAGGCACATTTTGAAGACCGTCGCAGGCTTTTTGATATGCGTATTCAAAAAGCTGAAGACTACATAAACGAAATCAAGTCATTAAAGCCCAAGTCTAAAGAACCCGGCACTATCGATCGCATCAGGGCCATACAGAGGGAGTGGAGAAATATCGGGGAGTTGCCTGCAAAAGAGAAGCGCCGGCTGGAAAAGGACCTGCGGTACCATACCAACTACTTCTTCCGCAGGCCCGACGGCAGCAGCTCCGGCGGATTTCAAAGCCGTGGCGGATTTCAGGGGCGCAGGCCCGACGGTGGCGGCTACAGTGGAGGTGGCGGCTATGGCGGCGGTGGCAGCTATTCAAGCGGTGGCGGTTATCAGCGCCGCGACTCTTCCGGCGGCAACAGGCCAACTTACAGTGCCAAGCCTATGGTGCAGCTGTCGCCTGAGGAGCTGGAAATTAACCTGAGGAAAAAGGAGCGACTGATAGACGAAGCCGAAAAGCTTGCCGATGTTGGCACAAAGGAAAGCTTGGATGCGCTACGCAAGCTGCAGTTTGAGTGGAAGGGCATTGGTATGGTGCCAAAAGAAAAGGCCAAAGACGTTACCGAACATTTTCTTATCCTCTGCGACAGAGCGCAGGAGAGACTTTTCCTTGAAAATATAGCCTCCAACAAAGACCCTGAGTATTTCCGGAAAAACAATCGGGAAAAAACCCGGTTCAAAATGAAGCTGCTCCGAGACCTGCTGGTAAAGGATGAGCAAGATCTTCAGCACTACCAGGAAGACCTCGACCGCCTGCAGGCAAACAAACAGGCTTTCGACAAAATGCTGCACAATAAATACTTAAACCAAAAGCGTAAGGTAATTGTAAAGCGTCAACTCCTGCAGGAGCTAAAGGTTTCGCTCGATCAAATCGGCTGATTATGAACTTTTATAAGATTGAATGTTTTTAACAATAAAATGAATTAATCAGGCGATAGTATAGGAAAAGCAGGCATTTTCCGTTCCAGTAAATTGAAGGCTAATTAACTTGTTGGATATTAATAATTTATACAAGCTCTTTGATTAGACAAACTGATTATTATTTTTGCGCATTATTTTTAAAAACACGCTAAAATTGGAGGTATAGATCATGTATTGGACTCTTGAATTGGCATCGTACCTTGAAGATGCCCCCTGGCCGGCTACCAAGGACGAATTAATTGACTACTCCATAAGATCGGGTGCTCCGCTTGAAGTGGTGGAAAACCTGCAAGAATTGGAAGATGATGGCCAACCATACGAAAGTATCGAGGAAATTTGGCCGGACTATCCTACAAAAGAAGACTTCTTCTTTAACGAGGACGAATATTAATTTTGGGAAGGCATTAGATTGAAAATATAGCCCCTTCTAATTTTTGGGGCTTTTTTTGTTTTTAAGCAAAGCTTCGGCAAATATGAGGTCGGCTTTGTGCGTAATTTTGATATTTTCCTCGTTGCCCTCTATCAGGCTAACTCTCTCGCCTGCCTGCTCCACCACACTGGCGTCGTCGGTAAAAATTGGTAACTCGGGCTGCTCGTACGCTCTTTTAAGAAGTGCTACCTGAAACGTCTGCGGCGTTTGCACGAGCCGGTATTTTGCTCTGTCTCTCGATTCGGAAAATTCGCCCGTCAATTCTCTGATCGTTTCCTTTAAAGGGAGTGAGGTTATGGCGCTTCCCCTTTTGAGTGCTGTGGCAAAGCTCTGTTGTATCACCGCCGGCGCAACAAACGGCCGTACGCCATCGTGCACGGCCACCACGCCGCTGGAAGGAAGCAGCTGTAGCCCGTTTTTCACCGACTGAAACCTGGTAGCCCCTCCAACAGCCGTTTTGTGCGGAACCTGAAATTTGTGTAGTACACACAGGTCTGCCCATGAAGCCATATATGCCTCCGGCAGCACAAGCACAATGCTAATTGAAGGCTCGCTTTCCAAAAAAAGCTCCATCGTGTGCATTAATATGGGTTTTCTTCCGATCTCCAGAAATTGCTTCGGCTTTACTCCGCCCATTCTGGTACCGGCTCCGCCCGCCACTATAATTGCGTACTTTTCAGCCATAAAAAAAACTCCGGCTTTTTCACTTCGTTTCTACAATCGATCCGAAGTTAATAAACCGGAGCCTGGTGTTAAACTTTTGTTTTTTATAAAATAAGCATAGCGTCGCCGTAGCTAAAGAAGCGGTACTTCTCTTTAATAGCCGTTTGGTAGGCTTCCATTATCAATTCGTAGCCACCAAAAGCGCTCGCCATCATCAGCAATGTAGACTCCGGCATGTGGAAGTTTGAGATAAGGGCATTGCAAATTTTAAAGTCGTAAGGAGGAAAAATAAACTTGTCGGTCCATCCTTCGTTTGGTTTTAACCGGCTGTTAGCCGACACCGACGACTCCAGCGCCCGCATCACCGTAGTACCAACTGCCACCACCTTTTTCTTGCCGTCAAGCGCCTGGTTCACAACATCTACTGTAGGCTGGCGAACGAAAAAGTTCTCCGAGTCCATTTTATGCTTTGTAAGATCTTCCACATCTACAGGTCTGAAAGTTCCCAACCCGATGTGAAGTGTGATGGGGCTTAGATTCACGCCTTTTATCTCGAGGCGTTTCATCAATTGCCTTGTAAAATGCAAGCCGGCTGTGGGAGCGGCCACTGCACCTACGTGTTCTGCATAAATGGTCTGGAACCTATCCCTGTCTTCGGGTTCGGCTTTTCTCTTGATATACTTTGGCAGCGGTGTTTCTCCCAGCGAATCGATGGTTTTGTAAAATTCATCGTCCTGCCCGTCGTAAAGAAACCGGATGGTTCTACCCCGTGAGGTTGTGTTATCAATTACTTCAGCCACCAGATCGCCGTCGCCAAAATACAACTTGTTGCCCACCCTGATTTTACGGGCAGGGTCAACCAGCACGTCCCAAAGGTGGAGTTCCTTATTTAATTCGCGAAGAAGGAAAACTTCGATTTTTGCACCTGTTTTCTCTTTGTTTCCGTACAGTCTGGCAGGGAAAACCTTCGTGTCGTTTATTACTACTGCGTCACCTTCATCAAGGTATTCCACAATATTTTTAAACACACGGTGCTCTATCTTGCCGGAGTCACGATGAACAACCATCATGCGCGATTCGTCTCTGTTTTCGGAAGGATAAAGTGCTACAAGACCTGCGGGTAAATCGA
>CBFGTI010000054.1:0-33253 GCA_965651695.1 uncultured Imperialibacter sp.
TTGCCAAAAGGTGAAGGGCAGTTTTCCCTTATTATCGAAGCCCCAAATGCCCACTACCTAAGTGCCGAAACCTGCTTTAAAGCAGCCGATTACCTGGCCACTTGCCTGCTTGGCGAAGAAGCCAAAATACAACATGTGCCCAGCCTGAAGGTAGTGGACGAGCTGGATGTAGAATATCGCGAGAAAAGTCGTCCGCTGTTGCAGCTTTGGCAGCACTTGGAGAGCGTGAGGTAGGGAAAACATTCGGCCGGTACAACTGCCAGCCTGCCCAAGGCGGTTTGAGCAGCCCCCGAAGATCGATTCTCGTAGACAATCAGTAGACGTTCCGGAATTGGGTGCGGTGCTCCCACTATTTACTATTTACCTTTAGGCGGGTTTCGAGACTGTTTCGGCACGGTAGCCTTGTATCAAAATTCTGACGGCCGTACTATTGGCTTGCTCTACCGGCAGCAAAGTCCCGAGCTGACGCAGCACCGGAGCCACCCCGGGTCATAAAGCCCTCTGTCATGAATTAGGTTACTGTGTTCAAAACATCTTGAAAGCAAAAACGAATATGAATAAGTATTATAAACTTTTGCTCTGCCTGGTATTTTTATTTAGCGCCTACCCTTCTTCGCTTTTAGGGCAGAAAATAAGTGGGATAAAGCCAGAGACGAAGGCCACTGTCGCACAATCACGTTCCCAAATGAAATAACGAACCTGGAAACCCAAACACGCAAACAAATATTCAACCTAAACACGCAAAATTTTTATATCTTCCGGCTTTGCTCGTTCGCATGCCCGACCGCCATACTATATTTATAGTCGACGACCACCAGCTGATAGTCGACGGACTTACCTCAATTATTGAGCTCGACGACGAGCTGGAGTTGGTAGGCTACGCTAACAATGGTGAGGATGCTGTAACCCGCATCCCCATTCTTAAACCCGACATGGTGCTGATGGACCTCGACATGCCCCGCGTGAACGGGCTACGGGCCACCGAACTGCTGCTGAAAGAGATGCCCGCCCTTAAGGTGGTGATACTTACGCTGCACCACGAACGCTCCATAGTAGAAAAGGCAATGAAGACCGGGGCCTCAGGCTATATACTGAAAAACGCCCCCCGCAACGAATTCATTCAGGGGATAAAGATGGTGCTGCGAGGCACCAAATACTATTCGAGCTCGCTTACCGAAACGCTGCTGGTAACCTCACCCCTGGAAGTGCAGCCGGAAGCGAACGTAAAGCTGATGGCGCTGCTGAACGAAAGAGAAATAGAGATACTCCGCATGATTGCCGAAGGCGCCAGCAGCAAAGAAATGGCCGACACGCTGCATCTCTCACCCCAAACGATAGACTCCTACCGCAAGTCGATGCTGAAGAAGCTGAATGCAAAAAATGCTGCCGATTTAATCCGCATTGCCATAAAAGAGGGCCTCATCGGCTAACAGTTTCCCCAATTTCAGAATATATTACCCCATTTTCGGGACTATCAATGGCCATTTATTAGGGTCAACTTTACCCTATTATTTCATAAAAGTCTCAAAGCCATGAAAAAAATTATCAAAAGCCAATTATGGGTAGCCCTGCTATTGTCGGCAGGTACTGCCATGTCTCAAAAACTACAGACTTCCGAAGTGGAGCTACCGACCTCGAAAGATGCTTCCAAAAAGGGTATGTATGTAAACACTACCCTCACCAAAGACAACACCATCAGCACCTTTGTAGCCTACGATTTAAAAAAAGGTGAGCTGGGATTTGACGTAGCCACCGTAGACCTGAACGGCAAACTGGTGAGCAATGCCAGCGAAATTGCCAGCAGTGCTACAGCCCAGAAATACGGCATTACTATTCCCGATCCGGACAAGGTGGAAAACCCGGCCCAGGGTAAAAGAGTGCTGCGGCTTGTTACTGCCAATGGGGTGCTGGGTAAGCTAAAGGTAGAGGAAGGAACCTTTGAGCCTAAGTACGCTACTTCTACTGAGTATGGTTCGTACGTAATCACATACACCAAGGTGCTTCGCGGATTTAAGTTTACTGCCGGCAAAAGCTATGATTCCGACATGAAGCTGAATATTTTTGCGGCCCATGCCAGCCCGGAAAACGACATTGAGCGTACGTTCAACATTATCGAGGGGATGGTTCCCGCTACAGTAGCTTACCTGCCGGCCGATGGAAATATAGGATTTTTAGGAAAAGACGCCCGGTTCGACAAGAACTCCCCCAACGCTCACAACGTGCTAATCTCCGGACAGTTCGATGGAAAAACCAAGTCGTTTACCAATGTGAAAGAGCATGTACTGGAATACAACATTGCAAATGTGACCAGCGGCACAGCTGCTGATGGCAACAAAGCAGTGCTTGTTTCTACCCTCAACGCACCCAGCACTATCGGCGCTCACAAAAAATGGCAGGCCGATGGCGTCCCCTACATGACTTACCTTACGTTCGACACGCAAGGCAATGTAAAGGAGAATGTAACTTTCAAATCAAAGTCTGTGAGGGGCAATTTTGGTGTAACAGGTTTTGATGGCGCCAACTACGTGGTAAGCCTGGTAAACGGTGATCACGATGGCTACTACAGGGCCGACATTGGCAAAGCTACCGACATTCAGATAGTGAAAATACAGAACGGCACAGTAGCAGCACAGGAAGTAATTAGCCTTGCAGATGCCGAAAAACTCGTGACCACCCCCGGTGGAAAAGCCGGCAAGCTGAAGATAAAGCAGGTAAACTTTACCAATTACGAGAAAGCGCCCAATGGAGATATTCTGGCGTATTCAAGTGCAGGATCTGAGTATGTCGTGTTTCAGTTCGATACCAACGCTAAGCTCAAGGCCATTTATTCTATTGAGCGAGTGCCAGGCAAGGAGCTTTTCGAAACGGGGGTTCAATCCATAGCCAACGGCAGCGACCTGTATGTACTTTTCCGCGAGCAGTCGGGGGCTATCGCGCAGGGGGTAAGCAAAACCTTTACCCGCAGCGGCGTAGGTTATATGAAAAATGTGAACTTCAGCCGCAACGACGAGCTAATGACCTATGGCAGAATTGTGAAGCTGAATGCCGAAACAAAAAGCCTGAGCGAGCCGGTTGACGTTGCCGACGACGTGATATTGGGAGAATCGCCGCTGATAATGGGAGCCGACGGCCTGGTGCTTATCCCTACCAGGGACAGCAAACGGAAATATAAGATGCTGGCGGTGAAGTAGTTTTTTAGTTCTGAGTTCTGAGTTTGGAGTTCTGAGTTTTGAGCTTCCCGAACGAAATGTGCCGTGGGTTGTCGACTCCTATACGATGGACCATCGACTGCCGACTTTTCAACACTAAGAGTCCTTTCCTCTGCGCCAAAGGCTTTGAGGCTGGCACTCAGAGAGGAGCCCTCCTTCGGGAGGGTTTTTCTTTTCTACTACAGTAATTACACTTCCTTTAAGGCACACTTTCGCAAAGGTTTGTTTCCACATCTGCCTTAAAATATGCTGCACCCACCCTTCAGCTTTTTTCAATCAAAAGTTACATATGTGTTAACCTCCGGTTAAAATGTCTTAAATTCGAAGATTCCTATCTTTGAGCTTCTGCCATGCGACTGTTTGTTTTAATCAGTTTGATTGTTGTATCCCTCCCTGCGACCGCCTGGCAGGCTACTACAGAGGACCTTTCCCGGTATAACTTCAACGGCGGTGAGCGGGCAAAACTGAGCGGCGAGTGGGACTTCTATTGGCAGCAGTTGCTAACGCCCGCCGATTTTTTGTCGGACACCATGCCCCCGCCTGATAAAATTACTGTGCCCAAACCCTGGAACAAGCATCCCCTTGCCGGACGCAACGGGTACAATATGCTGGGCTTTGCCACCTACCGTAAGCGGCTGATCCTGCCTCCCCATCAGCAAAACCTTACGATACTGGTGCCTGTGGTGAGCTGTGCCGCGCGGTTTTGGGTTAACGGGCAGCCGGCGGGCGAAATAGGTAGGGTAAGCAGCACACCCGAAAACTACAAAGGGAAAATCGCCTCGGCTTCGTTAAATGTACCAGCCGGGGTACAGCAGGTAGACCTTGTCGTACAGGTTTCCAACTTTACCAGCTACACCGCCGGGATTACCGAGGATGTGATCATTGGTGAAGCATCTGCAGTGGCTCGAATGCAAAATGTAAAGCGGGGCATCGAAAACGTGTTTGCCGGCAGCCTCATTGCTATGTTTATACAGCAGTTGATCTTTTTCCTGCTTTACCGCCGGGGCACTGCCTCCTTCTACCTCGCCATGATCTGCCTGGCTGTAGCCATACGTGCGTTTATTTCCAATAGTTCCTCGTTTTTGCTCCCCGATCTTTTGCCGTTTCTTTCATTCGAAGCATGGAGAAAGGTTGAGTTTCTGGTCACCTATAGTACTGTTGCCACTTTTCCGCTCTACATCTCAAGTTTGTTTACTGCCCAGGCCAGCCATATTTATACACGTGGCATGGTGGTATTGGCCACACTGCTGTGGGTTCTCACACTGGCTACACCGCTCTACATCTATGGCAGCGTGCTCGATGTGGCCCATGCAGCGCTCTTGAGCAGCTTTGTCTATTCTTTTTTTATTATCCGGAAGGCCTGGAAAGAGGGGAACCCCGAGGCTCGCATCATATTTTTCGGCCTTGCAGCGTCATTCCCTTTTATTTTCATGGAAATACTGAAACAGTCTTTTTTGCATGCTGCCGTACCGTTCGATTTGTACATGGCCGAGCTGGGTGTGCTGGTGTTTTTATTATTCCAGGAGTATCTGCTCGCAAACCATCATTCCAAATCGTATCGGCAGTTGGAAGCGCACAGCCAGGACCTGAAGCTGGCCGTAAATGAGCGCACTGCGGAGCTGTCGAAATCGAACGAAATTAAAAACACACTTCTTGCCATTATCTCGCACGATTTGCGAAGCCCGCTGCATGCCCTTAAAAGCGTATTAAATGTTTACAACGTGGGTGTGCTTAACAACCAGGAAATGAACCCATTTCTTGAAAACGTGGAAGACGAGCTGGCGAGAACCAACATAATGGTAGACAATATCCTGCTATGGGCCAACAACCAAATCTCCGGCCCGGGGATAGACATTGAGCAGGTAGATATTTCAGCCGCATGCGCCGAGCACCAGGAGCTTTTCAGTGCAATGGCTTCCCGAAAAAAAATTGTACTCACCAACCACGTGCCTCCCGGAGTTACCGCCACTGCCGATAAAAGCATAGTAAATGTGGTACTTCGAAATCTGATCTCCAATGCCATTAAGTTTACCCATGAAGGAGGGCGCATTGATATAAGAATGCCCAGCAAAGCCAATCAGTCAGAAGGAAAAACGGTAGTGCTTGTAGTGGAAGACACCGGCATAGGTATGGGCAACGAACAGACGAGCCAGCTATTTACCACCACCCTGCTGAAAAGCAGCCGTGGCACCGAAAATGAAAAAGGTGCGGGAATAGGGCTTGGACTTTCGAGCGACTATCTGAAAAAAATAAACGGCAGGTTGTGGGTAGAAAGTACGCTGGGGGTAGGAAGCCGCTTTTATATGGAGCTACCAGGGGCAACATAAAAAAACCATCCTCTTGCAAGGACGGTTTTCCAAGGATTACCCAGCTGTTCCTATGGCAGGAACAAGAATTAAATAGTAAAACCTACTGCATTCCACCAAACGCCGGGGCGGGCCGGCTTCACCCAGGTACTGCTAACCGATAGCTTCCGGATAGTGCGATACGCCTGAATTACCTGAAGTCCGCTAATTGAAATATTACTGTTGTTGTGAGATTGCGTTTGCTCGTTACCGTCGGGCAGGTTCGGCTTAGGCGAACTGCTCGACTCGGTATTGATTCCACTGGCGATTTGTTTTTCGGTCGTATTCATAAAAAATTGATTTGGTGATGTAATACTAGGCATAAGAACCGAGCGCTTTATACCTACTTTTAGGTATTTTAAAAAATCGATCCTGAAACAATGAAAGCACAAACCCTTACCGGCTTTGTACGTATAGACTTCGATAAACACCAAAACCTGGAAACCTAAACGCTCGTAGACTTTTCTAGTGGCTTAAAACTATAGCTCAAAAGCCGCAAAATTTAGAAGACAAAGATCCGAAAACCTAAACCCTCCAAAGACCTAAATGCTTAAAAGTCAGACTTCTAAACGTCGATATTAAAAATCTACCGTATATTTGAGGCTCCCATGATGCGATTTTTTAGCCTTTTCCTGAGCATGACAGCCACATTACTGACCTTGTTGGTCTTGGACCTTCAGGGGAAGCCCATTGATTTAAGGGGCCTCGATTTTAGCGATGGCCGATTGGGGGACACCAATGGGGCATGGGAATTTTACTGGCAGCAGCTACTTACCCCGGAAGATTTTGCCGGCGAAAAAAAGTATGAACCTGCCTATATAGAGGTGCCGGGCAGCTGGCATAACCAGGGACACGACTACTCACGGCTTGGGTTTGGCACGTACCGCACTACCATCTTACTGCCACCAAACCACAGCAATCTTACCATACTTATTCCGGAGGTATTTTGTGCTGCCAAAATATGGCTGAACGGCAGTCTTACAGCCACTATTGGCCAGGTAAGCGACTCACAGGAAGGATATGAAGGGAAAATAGCTTCGGCAGTTTTAAGCGTGCCTGCAAAAGAAAAGGAAATTGAGCTGGTGATACAGGTCGCCAATTTCACTGCTCATAAAGGTGGCCTTATTGAAAGAGTGGTTATTGGCGATGCGTCCGCTCTTTCTCGTTCGCAAAATATCAACCGCGGTATAGGGAGCTTTTTCGCTGGAAGCCTCGTTGCCATGTTCATCCAGCAATTCATTCTGTTCTTAATGTACAGGAGAGGGAAATCGTACCTGTACCTTTCCCTTATTTGCCTGGCTGTAGCCATAAGGGCGGTTATTACAAACAGTGTCTCTTTTCTGGTGCCGGATCTTTTTTCCGTCGTTCCCTTCGAAATCTGGAAAAAGGCTGAATATTTCTCCGTTTATGCCATAGTTGCCTTTTTCCCGTTGTACATTTCCAGTCTTTTTCCTGAAGAAATAAAAAAAATATTCCTGCGGTTGATGGTCGTCCTGGCGGTAGTGCTTTGCTTGTCTGTGCTTATTACTCCGCTTCACTTCTACGGACAAATCCTGGACCTTGCACACATAGGATTACTCAGTGGCTTTGCCTTTTCATTTTGGGCAATTTTCCAGGCATGGAAAAAAGGAAATCCCGACGCTCGCATCATCTTTTTTGGCGTAGCTGTATCCTTTCCGTTTACCCTGATCGAAATTTTGAAGAATTCAATGCTACAGACACGGGTATTACCCTTCGATTTGTACCTTGTAGAGTTGGGCCTGTTGGTTTTTCTGCTTTTTCAGGTTTACCTGCTGGCTAACTACTACTCAAATTCATATCAAAAGCTAGAATTGTACAGCCACAGCCTGGAAGACTCGGTAAAAACCCGGACTGAAGAGCTCAGCCGGCTCAATGAAATTAAAGACAAGCTATTGTCGGTGGTGTCTCATGACCTCCGCAGCCCGCTGAATTCACTCAAAGGCATACTGCATGTTTACAATATAGGAGCTGTTTCTAAAGAGGAAATGGATCCCTTTCTGAATAAAATTGAAGATGAACTGTCACGCACCAATATACTGGTAGACAATGTTCTTTTCTGGGCCACCGACCAGATGCAGGGGCAGGGGATTTCTCTGGAAGATGTAGACCTTCACCAGCTTTCGGAAGAACACCTGGAAATGTTTCAGGCGTTGGCAGGAAGAAAAAGCATCCAACTCATCAATTCCTTACCGCACGGGCAAAAAGCCCTGGCCGATAAAAGCGTTGTAAGCCTGGTGTTGCGAAATCTCATCACAAATGCCATAAAATTTACCAAAGAAAATGGCTCCATAGAGCTGAGTAGCCAAACAGAAACTGGCCAGGTAATACTCACCGTTCAGGATTCGGGCATTGGTATGACTGAACAGCAGGTCAATTCTCTTTTCCTTAACAAACTTATAAAAAGCAGCAGGGGAACTGCCGATGAAAAGGGAGTTGGAATAGGGCTCAGCCTTTGCAGCGACTACCTGAAAAAAATTGGCGGAAGCCTGTGGGTGGAAAGCAAACCGGGCGCTGGTAGCCGGTTTTATGTCTCCCTTCCTTCACCGGCATAGTATTACTATACCTTCCGGAATTATCGGCATTCCGTTCCTCAATTAAATATTCCGATAAGAGAAGAAATTTAAAGAAACAATTTTAAAATGCGCTTGCTCTGGTATATTTCCATTTGCTTTGAATAACCCATCGTTTCTAATTTACTATAATTATGAAAAATCAGTACTTTTTATTGTTGCCTGGCTTGTTTGTAGCTGTAGCTTGCAACCAGGAGAAAGAATTAAACTCCAGCGCTCCGGCAGCTAAAAAAGTACCTGCCGAGCTAACTGCACACGGCCACACCAGGGTAGACAACTACTATTGGCTTAAAGAACGGGAGGACCCGGAGGTGATAGCCTATCTGACGGCCGAAAACAACTATTTGAAAGAAGTGACTGCCCATACTGAGGCCTTTAGAGAGAAGCTCTACGAGGAAATGAAGGGCAGAATTAAAGAAGACGACGCTACGGTTCCCTACCTGAAAAATGGTTACTACTATTCTGCCAAATACATAGAAGGAGGCGAGTATCCCATCTACATTAGAAAAAAAGGAAGCCCAGATGGCAAAGAAGAAGTGCTTCTCGATGCCAATGCGCGTGGTAAAGGAAAAGGATACTACAACGCGTCAGGGCTTTCCGTAAGCCCCGACCAAAAAATACTCGGCTTTGCTGAAGACACTATCGGGCGCCGCAACTATACGATACTCTTTAAAAATCTGGAAACCGGCGAACTGTACGAAGATGCCATCCCAATGGCCTCACCTAATATCGTGTGGGCCAACGACAACCGCACCATCTTTTACTCAACCCGCGATTCGGTCACTTTACGATCGTTTAGAGTTTATAAGCACCAATTGGGGCAGGAAGCGACCGCAGACGAGCTGATTTTTGAAGAGAAAGACAACACCTTCAGCCTTTATGTAACAAAAACAAAATCGGAAAACTACATCATGCTGATATCGAACCACCAGGTGTGGACGGAGTATCAATACATAGATGCAGACACACCTGACGCAGCTTTCAGAATGTTTTTACCCCGCGAGAAAGGGCATGAGTACTATGTAGACCACTATGGCGATCACTTCTATATAAGAACCAACACTGGCGGCGCGCTCAACTTTAAGCTGATGAAAACACCTGTGAGCGCTACCAGTCTGAACAATTGGCAGGAGGTAGTGCCCCACCGCGACGATGTGCTGCTTGAAGAAATCGAGATCTTTAGCAATTACCTGGTGCTTGGCGAAAGAAGCAAGGGCCTGACGCAGCTAAGAGTAAAAGGCTGGGACAACAACCTGGACTATTACGTCGAATTTGAAGACCCGGCTTATATGGCCTATCTCACCAACAATCACGATTTTAACACCTCCAAACTTCGTTTTAACTACAGTTCCCTTACCACGCCGTTGTCTACCTACGACCTCAATATGGACACCCGCGAGAAAGAACTGCTGAAGCGGACCGAGGTATTGGGCGACTTTGACCCGGCAAACTATGTAAGCGAACGGCACTATGCCAAAGCCAGAGACGGTGTGGAGGTGCCTGTGTCAATCGTTTATCGCAAGGGGTTGAAAAAAGACGGCAACAACCCCACGTTGGTTTACGGCTACGGTTCGTATGGCGCCTCTATGGACGCCAACTTCAACAGCAACCGCCTGAGCCTGCTCGACAGGGGCTTTGTATATGCCATTGCCCACATACGGGGCGGTCAGGAAATGGGGCGGCAATGGTATGAAGATGGCAAGCTGCTGAACAAGAAAAACACCTTTACGGATTTCATCGATTGCACGGAGTTTTTGATAGCGCAAGGTTTTACAAAACCGGAGAAGCTTTTCGCTATGGGTGGTAGCGCCGGCGGGCTTCTGATGGGCGCCGTGGTAAACATGCGGCCCGACCTGTATAAGGGCGTGGTAGCGGCAGTACCCTTTGTGGATGTGGTAACGACCATGCTCGACGAGTCGATCCCCCTCACTACCTTCGAATACGACGAATGGGGCAACCCCAACAACAAGGAATACTACGACTACATGCTTTCGTACTCTCCTTATGACCAGGTGGAAGCAAAGGCCTATCCTAACATGCTGGTAACCACCGGTCTGCACGACAGCCAGGTGCAGTATTGGGAGCCCGCCAAGTGGGTGGCCAAATTGAGAGAAATGAAAACCGACGACAACGCCCTGCTGCTTTACACCAATATGGAAGCTGGCCACGGTGGTGCTTCGGGGCGATTCAGAGGGTTGAAGGAAGTGGCTATGCAATATGCCTTCCTGCTGGACCTTGCTGAGAAGTGGGATGATTAAGTTGCGGACCGGGTGGAACCTGTCGGTTTCGGATTAAAAGGACCGCAACGGTGTAGTATAGACTGACCTTGTTTGGGCCATTGGCTTTGGGCGGTTGCGAATTGCATCAAACCGGAAGTTTGCCTCGACTGGCGGCAACTTCCGGTTTTTTATTTAAAGCACGCCTTGAAAAAGCCGAGGTCCGACACTGCATTTAGCTGGTTTTTGAGCGGTATTCGAAGTAGCAGCCTCATTTCTTAACCCGGCGATGTTTCCGGCATAAGAGAAAAAGCCACGAGAATGGCTTCCCATGGCTTTTTTTCAAGTTCAGTGGCAATTATTATTCAACCACGTCTACCTTAATCATATTGGTGCGATTTTCCCAGTGCTGTGGCAGCGAGGCGGTAAATATAACCGCATCGCCCGTGCGGAGGAACCCTTTCTCCACCAGTATACTTTCGAGTTGCTTCAGTGTTTCTTCCACTCCTTCACGCTTGTCGTAATAAAACCCCCTGATACCCCACACGAGGTTCATGGTGTTGAGTATTTTTTTATCGTCTGTAAAAATAAAGATGTTGGCCTTAGGCCTGTGCGACGACAGCCTGAAGCCGGTGTAGCCCGACTTGGTCATACCCAGAATAGCCTTTGCATCAATATTTGCGCTAAGGCGAGCCGCTGCCCTCACCAGCTTGTCGTTGATAAGCGTAACGGAATCGTCGTTGTTCTCACTAAACTTATTGAACATAATCTCACTACCCTGCTCTATGGAGGTAATGATGCGCACCATGCTTTTTACTGCCTGCACCGGAAATTTCCCTGAGGCCGATTCAGCGCTTAGCATTACCGTATCGGCACCGTCCATTACTGCGTTAGCCACGTCGTTGGCCTCAGCCCTGGTAGGCCGCGGATTTTCGATCATGCTTTCCATCATTTGCGTGGCAATAATTACCGGCTTGGCCGCCTGATTGCACTTGCTCACCATCATCTTCTGGGCTAACGGTACGTCCTCCATCGGAATCTCCACTCCCAGGTCTCCGCGGGCAACCATGAGGCCATCGGCAGCCTCGATGATAGCATCAATATTTTTAAGCGCCTCCGGTTTCTCAATCTTCGCAATTACCCGGGCGGTGCCTCCCTTCTTCTTTATTTTCTCCTTCAGGTCAATTACATCTTCAGCTTTGCGCACAAACGACAGCGCAATCCAATCCACTTCATTTTCGAGCCCGAAATAAAGATCTTCTTCGTCTTTAGGGGTGAGGGAGGGAGCAGAAACAGGCGTGTTTGGCAGGTTTATGCCTTTCTTCGACTTAAGTATGCCTCCGTATATTACTCTGCATTTTACTTCGTCGCCGGTGGTGGAAATAACCCGTAGCTCCAGGTTGCCGTCGTCTATCAGTATAGTGTCGCCGGCACTTACGTCCGTACAAATGCTTTCATAGGTCGTGCTTATAATCTGGGCATTACCCACCAGCTTGCGTGTGGTAATAGTAATATCCTGGCCTGGCACAATCTCCACGCCACCATTTTCCATCTCCCTTGTCCGTATTTTAGGACCTTGCAAGTCTTGCAGAAGTGCCACAGTGGTGTCCAGTTCCTGGTTAAGCTCTCTAACAAGCTTTATCACCTTGAGGTGATCTTCGTGAGACCCGTGCGAGAAGTTAAGACGAAATACATCGACCCCTGCCAAAATGAGGCTTCGAAGCATATCCTTGCTATTGGATGCCGGCCCTACTGTGGCGATAATCTTCGTCTTATTAAAAATGATTGAACTTTCCATGTGTTTCTATTCGAATATTAGGTTTTCTTTATCTTTAAGCTTCCCGATATTGATGGTGCTAAGGTATTCTACCACGGGAATATTTTTTAAGGCAGCCAGTGTAGCATCAGGTTCGAAAAAACCCCCATCGTCGTTGATCATTATGAGATAATCGAAGTGAGCTAATTCGGGAAGTAAAAATCCCGTTTTTCCTGCTCCGGACAAACTCTTATTTTTTAGGAGCCGAAAAGTACTGTATTCCCTTTTAAATAAAAAGTGAGAGATGGTGATTTCCCTGTCGTTGAGAAATTGAACTGTCTTATCCGCTTGCTTTACCAGTTGTATGCCCAACACCTTATTAATATGCCACGCCAGCTTGTACTCCTTGGCTGAGGTAGCCAGGCCCATCAAAATGAAATTATATTCGTACTCAACTACAAGTTTCTTGCTTTTCATAGGTCATTTCGTTGTTCAATAGCTGTACCTTTGGCACCCCGCCCGACTCCGGATGCAATATTATTTATTCCAAACCGGATTTGGGCAGGATAAGCTCCCGGTTAGGGAAAATTCTAACCGTCTAAAAATCAATAATTAATAAAAACCAAAACCCTCGTTTCAGCCAAATTTCCTCTAAAGCAAGATTGAGAGAATTTGTTTGACATTATTGGGGACTTTCTATTTCTTTGCAGTGTTTTTTACTAACTAAACATCAAAAAAATGTCTGAAATTGCACAAAAAGTTAAGGCTATCATCGTAGATAAGCTAGGCGTTGAGGAGTCTGAAGTTACGCCTGAGGCAAGCTTTACCAACGACTTGGGTGCTGATTCTCTTGACACAGTCGAGCTTATAATGGAATTCGAGAAGGAATTCAACATTTCCATTCCAGATGATCAAGCTGAGAACATCACTACTGTCGGACAAGCGATAGCATACCTTGAAGAAAACGCAAAATAAAATCTCAACCGGCCATTTCCCTTTATGAATTTCAGAAGAGTAGTAGTTACAGGTCTTGGAGCACTTACACCCATCGGAAACACCCTCGAAGATTATTGGAAAGGTCTTTCCAACGGGGTTAGCGGCGCAGGCCCAATTACTCGATTCGACGCAGAGAAATTCAGAACAAGGTTTGCTTGTGAGATAAAAAATTATGACCCTTTAAATCATTTCGATAAGAAGGATTATAGAAAAATGGACCCCTTCACTCAATATGCATTAATAGTGAGTGAAGAGGCCATTAAAAATTCCGGGTTGGACCTGGAAAAAGTAAATAAAGACCGCGTAGGGGTGATTTGGGGTGCCGGTATCGGCGGTCTCAAGACGTTTCAGGACGAGGTTACTTACTTTGCACAAGGTGATGGAACGCCCCGTTTCAACCCTTTCTTTATCCCGAAAATGATAGCCGATATTGCCGCTGGCTACATTTCCATTAATTACGGCTTCAGAGGCCCCAACTTTGTAACCGTTTCGGCCTGCGCCTCGGCCACCAATGCACTCATCGACTCACTAAACTACATCAGGCTGGGCCATGCCGACGTTATCGTATCGGGTGGCTCGGAAGCAGCGGTGTGCGAAGCGGGTGTGGGAGGCTTTAATGCGTTGAAGGCCCTTTCTGAAAGAAACGACGCTCCGGAATCAGCCTCACGCCCATTCGACAAAGACCGCGATGGCTTCGTGCTGGGAGAAGGCGGAGCCTGCCTTATCCTGGAAGAACTGGAACACGCAAAAGCCCGCGGTGCTACCATCTACGCCGAATTTATCGGTGGAGGTATGTCTGCCGATGCTCATCATATTACCGCCCCACATCCGGAAGGCCTGGGAGCGAGAAATGTAATGAAAAATGCACTTCGCGATGCAGGTATCAGCACTGCCGACGTCGACTATATCAACGTTCACGGTACTTCAACCCCTCTTGGCGACAAAAGTGAAAGTGTGGCCATTAAGGAGGTGTTCGGTGAAGACGCCTACAAGCTCAATATCAGCTCGACAAAATCAATGACCGGCCACCTGCTGGGTGCAGCTGGCGCTATCGAAGCGGTTGCGTCCATTATGGCCATTAAACATCAGCTGGTACCTCCTACCATCAACCACTTTACCGACGACGAGGAACTGGACTCCAAACTGAACTTTACTTTTAACAAAGCGCAAAATCGCAAAATCGACATAGCGCTGAGTAATACTTTCGGTTTTGGTGGCCATAATACCTCCATAATCTTCCGCAAATACGAAGGGTAGTGTTCATCCTGATCAGGCGGCTATACTCATTAAGGATTTATTCCCAATCGGAACGAAAACTTAGTAAAGCAATCAAAACGATTGTTGGTAGCGCCCCATTGAATATCCAAATCTATAAGCTGTCGATTATTCATAGCTCGGCAGCAAAAGAAAACAACCGCGGGTTTAAGGAATCGAACGAGCGGCTGGAGTATCTGGGCGATGCAGTACTGGGAATGATTGTGGCTGAATACCTTTTCAATAAATATCCTTTTAAAGACGAAGGCTTTCTTACCGAAATAAGGTCGCGCATAGTGAACCGCGAAAGCCTGAACGAGGTGGCACGCAAAATTGGTATCGGCGAAATTGTGCGGTTCGATAACGGCGGAAGAAGCTCTATGGGCCACAAGTCTATCTACGGCGACACCCTCGAAGCCCTCATTGGCGCTGTTTACCTTGATCGTGGCTACCGGTTTTGCCGGACGTTCGTCATCAAAAAGCTACTGAAAAATCACTTTCACCTCGACGACATTGTAAAGAATAACCCCAACTACAAAAGCAAGGTGATTGAATGGGCGCAAAAGGAAAACCGTGAAATTAAGTTTGAGATAACCGAAATAAATCAGGATAGTTTCCCACGGAAGTTTGAGGCTAAAGTGCTGGTTGATGAGCAGCCCTTCGGCAAAGGCTTTGGCCTGAGCAAAAAGAAAGCCGAACAGGATGCTGCTCAAAAAACCTGCGAGATGCTGAACCTGCACTAACCCGCATTTTATTACCGGAGCGCATTGTCACCTTCAATTTTCACAGGTGCAGGCTGCGCAACATTAGCGGTTAAATTTCTTCTTACTTTTGAGCCAGCAGACATAGCAGCAAAAGCATCAAATGACGAAAAGACTGAAACTAAGCGGCGCTACGGTTAACCAAACTCCTCTCGACTGGAAAAATAACATCACCAACATCCTGGCTTGCATCGATGACGCGCGAAAGCAAAAAGCAGATTTGCTTTGCCTGCCCGAGCTTTGCATTACCGGGTATGGCTGCGAAGACCTTTTTCTAAGTGAGTGGCTTCCTGCCAAAGCCCTCGATATACTTCAGCAAATAGTGCCGGCATGCAGCAATATTGCTGTAGCCGTGGGGCTTCCGGTGCGGTTTGATGGCCATGTGTACAACTGCACCTGTTATATCGACAACGCTGAAATTAAGGGTTTTTACGCAAAGCAAACCCTGGCAAACGAGGGCGTGCATTACGAGCCGCGGTGGTTTACCCCATGGCCGCAAGGCAAGGAGAATAAGCTTGCAGTAGGCGAACGAGAGTACCCGATAGGTGATATCACTTTTCAGCTTAAAGGTGTGCACCTCGGGTTTGAAATATGCGAAGATGCCTGGCACGAAGAGCGGCCTGCCTGCAACCACACAACAAAAGGTGTGGAACTGATACTTAACCCCAGCGCGAGCCATTTTGCATTTGGGAAAGGCGAGTTCAGACAGAACCTCGTGATTGAAAGCTCCCGGAAATTTAACGTTGCTTACCTCTACTGCAACCTGCTGGGCAACGAGGCGGGCCGGATGGTGTACGACGGCGACGTGATACTGGCCCAAAGTGGCAAACTGCTGGCTTATGGAGACAGGCTGTCGTACCAAAACCATAAGCTGCTTTTTTGTGAAGTCGACTTTGAAAACGCCTCTTTCTCGCAACAGCACCCCATTAATCCGATTGCCGAATTGAACGAAGAGTTTCCCAAGGCGGCTTCGCTGGCGCTGTTCGATTATATGAGAAAGAGCCGGAGCAAAGGCTTCGTATTATCGCTTTCGGGCGGTGCCGATTCTTCGGCCTGTGCCATATTAGTAGCTGAAATGGTTAGGCGGGGTGTGGAGGAGCTGGGCGCCGGGCAGTTTGTAGCCAGGGCCGGATTACCGCACGACACGCCACCCGACCTGAGAGGGATAGTGGCAGCACTACTGCACACTGCTTACCAGGGCACCAGCAATTCATCCGACGACACCCTTGCCTCGGCCCGCGAAGTGGCAGTTTCAATAGGCGCCAATTTCCACCACTGGACGATTGACGATGAGGTGCACGGCTACAGGCAAAAGATGGAACATGCACTCGGGCGTCCATTAACTTGGCAGCAAGACGACATTGCCCTGCAGAACATTCAGGCCCGGGCACGCTCGCCTATCATTTGGATGCTGGCTAACATTACCAACTGCCTGCTGCTTACCACCAGCAACCGCAGCGAAGCAGATGTGGGCTACGCCACGATGGACGGCGACACCAGCGGTAGCCTGGCGCCAATTGCCGCGGTGGACAAGGTTTTTATTCGCCAGTGGCTGAAGTGGGCAGAAGAAAAACTGGGATACGCCGGTCTTAACCGGGTAAATAGGCTTACACCCACTGCCGAGCTGAGGCCCCAAGAGCAAAGCCAAAGCGACGAGGCAGACCTGATGCCCTACCCCGTATTGGTAGCTATAGAACGCGAAGGAATCAGGAACAGGAAATCGCCGCTGGAAGTGTTCGACATATTGAAGGCAGAAGGTTTGGAGCCGGAAGAGCTGCTGCGTGAACACATCAAAAAATTTTTCCGGTTGTGGAGTCGCAACCAGTGGAAAAGGGAGCGTACGGCACCGGCATTCCATCTCGACGATTTTAACGTAGACCCACGCACGTGGTGCAGGTTCCCAATTTTATCGGGGGGCTTTGAGGATGAGCTGGCAGGGCTTGATAAGAACTAACGCCACCCGGGGCCGGGGCCCTGAGTGACCCGGTACACGGTGCCAGCTACGGCACCGGATCGTAGCCGCTGCCGCCCCATGGGTGGCACCTGCCAATGCGCTTGATGGCCAGCCAGCCGCCTTTTAAAGGTCCGTGTTTTAAAATTGCGCCCTTGGCGTACTCGCTGCAGGTAGGTGCATACCGGCAGCTGGAAGGAAAAAGCGGAGAAATAGCGTATTGGTAGAATTTGATGGGCAGTATAGCTAACTTTCGGAGAATTAATTTCACTTGAATGGAGTTGATTTACTTTGAAACAAAAGAAGCATCAAAAATATTTGCAGCCATACTGCACACGTTAGAATAAATTTAGGTTAAACAGCTTTGAAGTACCACAAATAATCCAAATATTGATCGCTTCCACATAGATAAAAGCTGCCGAAGATTAGGTAAAGGAATGAAATACTGGCTATGCAGCTAAAGAAATTAACGGGTATACTTTGCACAGTTTTTTTTCTACTGCAGTGGTCTGCAACAGACACACTTGCACAGGAAGGGTCTGGCAGAAAGGCCGCGAAGCTAGACACTGTTTCTCAGCGCTTTGTAAAGATCGACAGGATATACGTAATTGGCCACGAGCGTACCCGCAAGTCGGTTATTAGCCGCGAACTGAGTGTAGTGGAGGGAGGCGTATACGAATACCAGGAGTTGGTTCGCACGCTGGAGCTGGACAAGCAAAAACTGTTTAATACACGCCTGTTCAACACGGCCGAAGTTAGTTTACTGGAAACAGAACCTGGCATAGGCAGTGTGCTGGTGAAAGTGGAAGAGCGTTGGTATTTTTTTCCCTCAGTATTTTTCCGGCTGGCCGACCGCAACTTTAACGATTGGTGGACCAACCGCAACCGCGACCTGAGCCGCACAATCTATGGCCTTCGGGTAGACCAATATAACCTCAGGGGTGTAAACGACAGGCTGAAAGTAGTGGCCCAGTTTGGATTTACACGCCAGTTTGAGTTGAACTACCGCATGCCCTACATCGACAAGTCGCAACGCCATGGCCTTACGTTTGGTGCCATGTACAACGAATGGAAAAATGTAGGCTACCAAACAACAGACCACCTGCCAACATTTTTGAAAGCAGAAAACCTGGTTCAGAACCGTTTTAGCTCTTACGTTACGTACAGCTACCGGAATACCTTTTATAATTTCCACTATTTTACTGTGGCCTATCAGAAAACAGAGATAGCGGATACCGTTTTTCAACTGAACCCCAATTACTTTGGCGATGGCTTGCGCGATCAGGCGTTCGTTACGTTGAGTTATCAGTTCCTTCGCGACAGAAGAGATTTTGTGAATTACCCCCTCAAAGGATACTATTTTACTTTCAGAACAGAGAAAAATGGGCTGAGCCCAGACGCTGACTTGAATATATGGGAGAACAAGGTGCAGTTTGCCCGGTTTTGGGACTTGGGCAAGGGCTTTTATTTTGCCTCCAACATTACGGGACTTGTTTCCACGCCGTTTTCGCAACCCTACTACAATAACAGAAGCCTTGGCTATGGGCGCAACTATGTAAGGGGATTTGAGCTGGATGTGGTGGAAGGGCCGAAATACGTGCTTACAAAGAATTCGTTTCGAAAGCAGCTTTTTAAAACTACCAGGGATATCAGCAAGTTTATGCCGATTGAACAGTTCCAGAAGCTACCGCTCGCACTCTATGCCAAACTGTTTTTTGATGGAGGCTACGTGCAAAACTACCCAAACTATGAGCTCAACTCCCGTTTAACCAACGAGCTGTTGTATGGGGTGGGGGTAGGCCTCGACCTGGTATCTTTTTACGACTTCGTGGTGAGAACAGAGTACTCCTACAACAGCCAGGGAGATTTCAATTTCTTCCTGAATTTCAGGGCAGAGTTTTGATCAGTATTGAAACGGTTTCTTCTTTCCCCTTCTACGCACGTAAAACCATTCGCCCACCTTTTCCCCCTTTTTGTATGTCCCCTCGTACTCAAGAGTGCCGTCTACCCGGTAAAACCTCCACAGGCCATTTTCAAGCCCTTCATGATAATCGCCCTCCTGCCAAAGTACGCCGTTATCGTAATACGACCGCCACGTGCCGTGCAGAAGCCCAGCCGTGTAAGCTCCGTCTCTGATCAGTAAGCCATTTTCATTGTAAAAAAGCCAGCTACCCTCATACAACCCGTTTATAAACATGCCCTTCTTTTCGAGGCTGCCATTTTCGTAATAATAAAACGCAGAATCTGCCTGCACCCCTTCCCGCCAGCTTTCACGCGCCATTAGCTTCCCATTCGGGTAGTGGTAAACAGCCGGGCCATTGAGCTGTCCCTTTTTGTAGGTGATAGATGCATTAATGGCCCCGGAAGGATAGTAAAAAGTCCATTCCCCATCCCTCAGCGCACTTTCGTACATCCCCACGCTCTTCAGCTTACCGCTTTTATAAAATTGCTTTTCCGGTTGACCGCGAAGTGGACCCCCACCCAAAAGAAGGCTAGCCAGCATGAGAATTGAAATATTATTCCTCATCATTATTTCAAATACTTTCCGACAATTTTTGCAAAAATAAGCGGCATTGCATAGTTTGAAGCGTCCATGAGATATCAACCAGCCATATTCCTTTACTTCACATTGCATGCGCTGTGCTCACACGGCCAATCTGGCGACTACGCAGCCGGCGCCCGAAGCGCAGCCATGGGAAACACCTCCCTTACCTCAACCGACAGCTACAGCTTTTTTAACAATCCGGCTGGAATTTCGCAAGTAGCCGACCTTTCTCTTTTTGCAAGCTACGAAAACCGCTACTTAATAGAAGACATGCAGGTATTGAACGCAGGCGCTGTTGTTCCCCTCAAGGGCTTTAGCGCGGGTGTTGGCTTTTACCGGTTTGGCGGCAAGCTTTACAACGAGCAGATGATAGGCATAAGGGGTGCAAACAAGATCGGCTTTATGAGTTTAGGCGTGGGCTTCAACTACGTACAGTACCAAATTGACGCAATTGGCACCAGGGGAATGCCCGTGCTAGACCTCGGCGGCATAGCGGAGGTAAACGCTAAGTTTCATGTAGGGGCACACATCTATAACGTAACCCAAACCCGGCTGGCAGAAAGTTCCGGCGAACGGCTACCTACGGTGATGAAGCTTGGCGTATCGTATCGCCCCATGGAAAACTTCATGATCAATATTGAAACGCTGAAAGACATTACCTATCCGGCCAGTGTGAAAGCCGGCCTGGAGTATTACATCATTCCACAGCTCGCCTTGCGCAGCGGCTTTACGACGGCCCCGTTTATTTCGTGCTTCGGGGTGGGCTTTCGTCCGAAAAAATTTCAGGTAGACTATTCATTTCGAAACGACGCCAGGCTGGGCGATATGCATCAACTGTCTGTTAACTATGCGCTGCCAGGTAAAAAGTAGCTTTGCAGCCACTCTACTCTGGCTCGTCCCCGGCTTGCTGCTTGCACAACGGGAGCCGCAGCAACAGATTGAGCCCGGAACCTTTATAGAGGAGATGTTTCCGCTGCAGGATGAGAATTTACACTATGAAGATTTGTATGAATCGTTGTTTCAGCTCTACAGCAACCCTATCAATATCAACCGTGCAGCTTACGAAGACCTTTCGGCACTTTACATCCTGAGCTCTGCGCAAATTGAAAGCATACTCTCCTATCGCCTGCTAAACGGCGAGTTCCTGTCCATTTACGAGCTACAGGCAGTACCCGGTCTTGATATAGCCACAATCGGTAAAATACTGCCCTTCATTACGATAAATGAGGAGCAGGCCAATAGCCGGCCGTTGTGGCAAAGAGTTGTATCTGAAAAGAACAACTATCTCATTCTGCGGGCCGAGCGATCCCTGCAGATGGCTGCTGGCTATAGGACAGACACCACAGCCACCGACGATGTTGCTGCGTATGCCGGGGGTCCCATGAAACAGTACGCACGGTTTAGGGTAAGCCACCCCGGCGATTTCAGCTTCGGCTTTACCATGGAAAAAGACGCCGGAGAAAAGCTGAGGTGGAATCCCGGTGGCAACCAATACGGGGCGGATTTTTATTCAATACATGCCCATGTGAAAAGTAACGGCAGGCTAAAAACGATAAATCTGGGCGACTACCAGCTGCAGATGGGACAAGGGCTGGTGTTTGGGGCTGGCTTTGGCGCAGGCAAAGGCGCAGAAACCATTCTCTCCATCAAAAGAAATTCATTTGGCCTCAGGCCTTATACATCGGTGCTGGAAACCGGCTTTTTTCGTGGCGCGGCAGCCACCTACTCGATCGGCCGCTGGGAAATAACCGGCCTGGCATCGCGAGTGAAGCAGGATGGTACCGTAAAAACCGACAGCACGAGTGATGACAGCCCATTTCGGTTTGTGTCGGGTATCCTCAACAGCGGCTACCACCGAACGCCTACCGAGCTGGCAACTAGAGACCAACTGACGGAGCTCAATACCGGAGGCGCCGTTAGCTACAAAACAAGTACTTTTCAGGCGGGCCTCAATACCCTCTACACGCTGTACAGTACCCCGATAGAAAAGCGCCCAACGCTGGCAAACAGCTTCGAATTTGGAGGGAAATCAAATATGGTTGCCAGCGTGCATTTATCTAAGCTCTGGCAGAATACCCAATTTTTTGGGGAAGCCGCGAGGTCATCTTCGGGTGGTATGGGGCTCATTGGCGGCTTTTTGATGTCGCTTGGCAATACCGTTGGGGTAAGCATGGCAGCGAGGTCGTACGACCGAGATTTCCACAGTTTCTACGCCCGTGCCTTTGGCGAAAACACAAGAAACATCAATGAAAAGGGTATCTATTGGGGTTTCAAGTGGCAGCCCGTGCGGAAAATAACGTTCACTGCATACTACGATCACTTTTCATTTCCATGGCTTCGCTACAATGCAGATGCTCCCTCGGCCGGGCATGAATACATGAGCATGATTAGCTACAGCCCGTCTAAAACCACCAGGCTATATGGCCAATTCCGTCAGCAAACGAAAGCAGTAAACGGCGCTGTCAGTGAGCTTAACGTTCGGTCGCTGGCGGACGAGAGAAAAGAAAACTATGTAGTAAGCCTGGAACATCAGGCTACCGCCGTCGTCAGCTTCAAATCGAGGGTTCAGCTTAGCCGTACGGCTTTTCAAGATGAAACAGGCATGGGATACGCACTGGCGCAAGACATAAACCTGACATGGAACGCACTTAAGGTAGGTGCAAGAATGGCATTGTTCGACACCGATAGTGATAACCGGCAGTACATGTACGAAAAAGACGCCCTATATGCCTTTTCTATTCCCTCCTACTCTGGCAAGGGGATACGCAATTATCTTCTCCTTCAGTACAAAATGAATTCACGGGCTTCTGTGTGGATTAGATGGGCTCAGTTTTCCTATTATGGCCCGGATTCTATCGGCACGGGGCATCAGAAAGTGGAGGGTCCTGTGAAAGGGGATGTGAAAATTCAACTGCTGGTCCGGCCGTTCTGAAAATTTTTAATGTTATTTTATTAATTAATAGTATAAATAATTTATCTTCGCTAAGGCGCTTACATAAACCCATACAGTGTAAAGATGCCTTCATCTTGCAATAACACACCCTGGACAAATGTTATTTTTTTAATAAAACTGAGATTTTTACCTAAACACTACCATTATGATGATGGAGCTAATTGATATGAAGGAGTTTTACATTATTGATGATGATCCCATTAACAATTTTATATGTAAAAAAATGATCGAAGAGGTCTCCAGGGAGGTAGGGATTACCACATTTGAGAGCGCCTATAAGGGGATTGAACAGCTCAAGAATGCCAGTGAAAAATCCACCGGCTACCCCACCCACATAATGCTGGACTTGAACATGCCCGACTATAACGGCTGGCAGTTTTTGGAAGACTACGAAAACCTCCAGCTTCATGTGAAACACTCCACCCAGATTTTTGTGGTAAGCTCTACTATTTTAAAGGAAGAAATAGACAAAATTAAAAAGATACCTTTTGTTACTGAATTTATATCGAAGCCGCTCACATTACAGACAATAAAAAAACTGGTTGAAACCCAGGATGCAAGGTGAGTGGCAACCAACCAACAACGTCAAATTTGAGTATAAGCACGGAACTTTCATGGGGGTAACGCGATTTAATGTATATACATTTAATTGTGTCCCCCATGACTAATTTGCAGCTCGAAAAAATCACTCCTACCGACTACGAAGTTCACCCGCTAATAAGAGACAGGTGGAGCAGCAGGTCCTTTTCAGACCAAACAATTTCAGGAGAAACAGTATTGCAGCTTTTAGAGGCCATGCGTTGGGCCCCTTCATCGATGAACGAACAGCCATGGAAAGTAATTGCCGCTGCGAAAGGTACTGCAACCTACACCCGGTTGGAAAGCACACTAATGCCTGGCAATAAAAGCTGGGCGGCCAAAGCCCCTCTTCTTATACTTGCAATGGCCCGCACCACCTTCGAAGCTAACGGCAGCATCAACCGATCCGCTCAGTATGACCTCGGCCTTGCTGTGGGCAATCTCAGCCTGCAGGCGACGTCGTTGGGCCTGGCAGTTCACCAAATGGGCGGGTTCGACAAGCAGCTGGCAAAGGCACTGCTGCAAATTGACGAGCACACCATTCCGGTTGTGTTGATAGCCGTGGGCTACCGCGACAGCCCCGAATTGTTACCGCCGCCCCTTAATGAGCGGGAAACAGCGCCGCGAAGGCGGAAAAAGGTAGCGGAGTTTGCCGAACTTAGGCTGGTTTAAGCCCTACCCACCTGACAGTGGCGGGTTTGATGGTAGCATTGCAAGTGTTGTCTCACTGAAATTGTTGGGTGGAGGTTGCCCGAATCCCGTTTATTATTTTTATTTTGAAGGAAAAACCTGTCTTTGAAAAAGTCCGAACCCAAAAAAAAGCAACCGTCAGGAGGTTTTTCTTCGAGCGACGGCACGGTTTTCCGGCGAATTGCTCCCGGTAGCGGTTTGGAGCAAATCATTGAATGCTACTGGATTATAGACAGCGGAGACAACGACACAAAAAAAGTACAGAAGATCGTTCCGGATGGTTTCCCGGAAATGATTTTTCACTATAAGGAGCCATACATGATCCGGCTTGATGCCGACTGGGAACTGCAGCCGTTGAATTTAATAGCCGGACAGATACGAAAGCACTTTTACCTCGGCAGCACGGGGCGGTCGGGCATGGTGGGAATTAAATACAAACCGGCAGCGCTCACACACCTCTTCGGTATTGACATGAGCACGCTTACCGACAAGGTAGTGGCAGCCGACGAAGTAGTAGGAAGCTACTTCGACAGTGTTATTGCCAGCCTGAAACACGCCGTGGAGATCGAGGAAAAGACGGCACTCCTAAACAGCTTTTTCTACAAACTTCTTGCAGAGCGACCGCTTAGCCCGTCGAAAGTAGACGAAGCGCTGGGTTTTGTCTTTTCTTCCAATGGCACTGTAACCGTAAAAGAAATGTGCGGAGGGCTTGATATAAGCGAGCGGCAGCTTGAGCGGCTGTTCAACGAATACATAGGGTTGCCGCCCAAGTTTTACTCCCGCATTATCCGGTTCAGCCAGATATTTCAGCATATTCAAAAAGGCGATCCTTTCTGGACAGACACAGTTTACCGCACGGGGTATTACGACCAGTCGCACTTCATTAAAAACTTCAAGGCTTTTACCGGCGAAGAACCCTCTGAGTACCTTTTCGAAGAGCTAAATATCGCCAACTTCTTTCTCAACAAGTAGTGTCGGGTTTGTACAATACCCGCATAATGATGTTCGCTACATTTGGAGAAAAACAACTACTATATGAAGCGATTTTATCTTTTGGCCACTCTTTTTTCTCTTTCATCGTACGTCTTCGCCCAATCTGAGCTCACCGTAACGGCCGGCGACTTTAACAAACTACAGTGGCTGGAAGGCACCTGGAGCCGCACCGATGCCAAACCGGGTCACTCTGCACGTGAAGTCTGGAGAAAAACGTCGGGCGACACTTACCAGGGGCTGGGCGTATCTTTGAAAGGGCAAGACACCACCTTTGTAGAAAAACTTAAAATTGTAGTGAAAGACGGCGGCATTTTTTATGTGGCCGATGTGCCGGAAAACCCGCAGCCCGTGTATTTCCGTTTTACAAGCCTTACCGAGTCCTCGTTTGTATGCGAAAATCCCGCCCATGATTTCCCAAAGAAAATCAGCTATTCGCTGGAAGGAAGCAAATTGAAGGCTGCTATATCGGGCGATGGCAAGGAGATGAGTTTCGTTTTTGTGAAGCCACTTTGAGGAAGCGACTTTTACCAGGGAACATAAAAAAAAGGCCGTCCTCTGATGGGGACGACCTTCTTTTACTTTCCTACTCTGTATCTACTCGAGGCACAGATCAAGGGTAATTTCGCCTACGGCAGGAGATGGCCCACCGCTTGCAATAATGTTACCTTTCGGAGAGGTAATCGTGTAGGTTACTTCTGAATCCCAGTCTCCGGACACAAATTCGAACGTCAACGTTTCAGTGCCGGCAGGCACAGTTACTGTGGTAGTAGCAGCTGCACCATCGTCGAGCGTGTAGTCGGTTCCGACGCCATCTACTATCACTTTAATAGCCGCGCCGTTCCATCCATCTCCATAAGAGTCGTTCATCTGAATTATGTAGTCTCCGGGAGGGTCAGCAATGACTGTGGAGCATACCACAGACCAGTTCACGCTACAATTGGCACCCGGGAATTCCGTGCAAACAGAAACCCCCCACGAATTGAACACCCGGCCGTCGGCGGTAGTGAACTCCCACCGGATCTGAAAGGCGTCGCCGGGCACAAACTTATAGTCGGAGGTATTTCTATCAGCGTTGATAGAGCCAGTTCCCCATACCGGCAGCTCGCCTGTGCCGTAGTAGTCGAATGTGGCACTGCTATAGAGGGCATACAACTCATCCTGGCTTATAGTAAAGGTTGTTGTTTCGCGATTTGCTGGTACATCACCCCCCTCAATAGTTCTGAGCAAAATACCTTCGTCACCACCATGTTTGGCTGTCTTGGGGTTGCCGTCCTGGTCAATATAGGCCTCATTGAACAGGGCAAAGACTTCGATTTTCTCAACCGTGTTTTTGCTATCGATCGAATTCCATAGTAAATCGAAGCTTAGCTCGACAGAAGGATCGCCGTTAAGAAAATTGGTGGCCGATCCAGAGCTAAAGGCCGTAAAGCCGTGCACTGCTGTTTCCCATTCAGGCAGTATTACCAGGTCCTCGTCCTTACAAGCCGGTATAATAACCACCATTGCCAGAAGAAGAAGGATATATCTATTTAATCTTTTCATAATTATCTATTCAAAAGTTAAAATTGGTACTGAAGGGTATCCCAAAATACTGCAGCAGACGGACTGTCGTATACAATTGCAGGTGTGTTGCTATTCAGATTCAACTCGTCCTGCGCATATGGCAATCGCAAAGCGAAGTTGCGCGGCAACTCCAGCGGCTCCTGCAGGTCGTTGGGGAAACCTGTTCTTCTGAATGCGTTGTAGGTTTCGTATCCGTTGCCAAAATTCGCAAACCATGCCTGCTTCAGCACGTAATTCAGCCTTTGTGAGGCAGTTCCACCTGCGGGATAATCCGCTTCAACTTCATCAACAAACTCTTCTCTTGTATTGAAAGTGATAGGCCAATCGTAGGCAGTGCCCCAGTTAGCTTCGTTAGTTTCAACAGTTTGCCCGTTAGAGCCTACAGCCCAAACTTTGGCCATCTGGTCGGTTATTGCAGAACCCAGGAGTTCAGACTCAGAGTCGGCTATGTTGCTAAAGTCGACACCCAGCGTAATGCCTGCTTCGAGAATGTAAAATTTGGTCATCCAGCTTGTGATCATCGGGAATATCCCGGCTCCTGATCCTTTGTTGCCGCCACCTGATCCGGCAACAGCATCAAATACGCCTCCGGCAGGGTATGCTCCCACGGTAGTTCTGATAGGGTTGTCGTTAGGCACGCCAGACGGGTCGGATCTGTCCCTACCAAATACGCCGGCAAGGTAAGCCACCTGATCGTCGGTAAGCGCATCAGGGCTCACACCAAACACTCCGTTGGTTACAAGCGGGCTCACAGGAAAATAGCCGTAAACACAGTCATCCCGCTGAGAACATGGCATGGTTTGGCGCTGTGTAGGGTCGTTGGCATCCAGCAGGGTTGTAGTTTGTCTGTGGAAGTAGAAAGGGAAGCGAGGATCGCGGTCTCTGAGCATTTCGTACATAAACTGATGGCCGAAGTAGTCAAATGACGCCTCACCTCCGGCATAGGCGTCCTGGTACCATGGGTGCCTGTTGTCAGGGGTAATGGCCGTAGGATAGTTATACTGAAAGTCGTCGGCAGCGGTAAGAATCAGATCGCCTTCCGAAACCAACTCCTGGATTTCGGCAGCCACGTCGTTCACATTCCTGGTCTGCAGAAGCAACCGGAGTTTGAGCGTTTTGGCAGCCTTTCTCCATCTGGCTTTACCGGCCGCCCCGGTTGCATTGTAGATCAGGTCGCCGCCAATAGCTACGCTGCTTTCGAGTGCCAGGTTGGCAACCGCCTGATCGCACAGATTAATGAGGTCGGCGTAAATAGCCGCATCGTCGTCGAATGCTGGCTCTTTAATGGGTGTTTCTGCATCGCCCTGAAATGCCTCTGTATAGGGTATATCGCCCCACAGATCCACCATTAGGCTCCAGTAGTAGGCCTTCAGAATTTGACCTACTGCCAGGTTATGAGGGTTGTTGCCTTGCGCTTCAGCAGCCTCCACCAGCTCGTGGAGATCCTTGAGCGCACCACTGTAAAGAACATTCCAGGTGCCGTTCCATGTGGCATTGGTCAAGTTGAAGTCGTCGAACGTGGTGGTATGACCAACAAATGCAGAAAGCGTGCTATTCAAACCAATTGTACCCCTGCCGAAAGTGAAGGAGTTGGCCGAAATCACATTTGCCAAAAGAAGGTCAAGCGCCGCTTCCGACGGGTTGTTCGGGTCTGTGTTGATATCTGTGTCGAAGATATCGCAAGAAGAAACAGAGAATATTAAGACAAGCGACATGATCGCCGCAAGGCCTTTTCTATATAGATTTTTCATAGTTCATCCAATTTTTCACTTCTGATTTAGAAAGTAAGTGACACGTTTACACCGTAGCGGCGTGTAGTGGGTGTTCCGCCATATTCAAAACCCTGAATGTTAGAATCAGCAGTCTCAGACAATACCTCGGGGTCAAGATTAAGTCCATCTAACACGTTAGGAGCATTGAACCACAGGTTGCGGCCCGTTAACGATATGGACGCAGAGCCAAAAGGCGTGCTGTCGAGGATCGACTTAGGCAATGAGTAGCCCAGGCTTATTTCACGAAGACGAATCACGGTACCGTCGTAGATGTTTACTTCGTCCTGACCGTACGCTCCCCAGCCATTGGTAAAGTGTGAGTCGAATGCCGAAACCGGCGTGGTGTTTCTAACCTTGTTTCCGTTTTCGTCGGTTATTGCCTCGTACGTTTGCGGGCTACCATACACACCAGGCACTACACGCAACGCCTCACGCTCGGTAGAGTTTTCGAGCATACCTCTGAGCATAAGCGACGCAGCGGTAAATGAATAGAAGTCTCCACCCTGCTTCCAGTCGATAAGCGCTTTCAGCGACAAACCTTTGTATGTAAATGTGTTGGTCCAGCCAAGTGTGAAGTCGGGGTTAGGGTCGCCTACGATGCCCGAAGTTTGTGTTGCAAATGGCAGGCCTGTGTTAGGATCGATCAGCAGGTTGCCCTCGTCGTCACGGGCGTTCATCGAACCGAAGATCTGGCCGTAAGGGAAGCCATTTCTATGGATTGTTCCGAAAGTAGTACCTGCGCCACCTATGAAAATTTCACCTGTCGGGCCTGCATCCACAATTTCGGAACGGATTCGTGTAAAGGCGAAATAAGCATTGTAGGTAAAGCTATTGGCTAGTTTTACCGGAGTTATATCCAGACCTACTTCCCATCCTTTGTTTGTAAGCTCACCGATGTTTACAACTTCTTCAGTAAAACCTGTAGTGCGTGCCAAAGCCGCGCTGGCTATTTGTGCGGTAGACTTCCGCGCGAAATACGTAAGATCGAGACCTATCATGTTATTAAGCAGACGGGTTTCAGCTCCTACTTCAAATTCGGTAGTGAATTCCGGCTTCAGATTGGCATTACCCAGGGTGTTGTCAAGCGTTGCCGTGTTAAATGTGCCGGTGTAGCGGGGAGATGCCAGCGGCAGGCCTATGGTATACACAGTGCTTGTGAAATAAGGATCGGCGTCGTTTCCTACCTTAGTGTTGGCAACCCGCACTTTGGCAAAGTTGATAAATGATGGCATTGCCACGGCGTCGCTCAACACGAAAGCCAGGCTAGCGCCGGGATAAAAGTAACTGTTGCCACCCTGCGGCAGTGTAGACGACCAGTCGTTACGGCCAACCACATTTAAGTGGAGGTAATCTTTGTACGACACTAAAACGTCGGCGTAAACACCGTTTAATCGTCTCAACCTGTTGTAGTCGCGGTCTACTATTGTATTGGACGCCCCGTCGAGCTTAATCAGATCGGGAGTAATAATGTTGGCACCCCTGATTGACCTTCTTGAATACTCACGTTCGTTGGCATTACCGCCTACCAAAGCCCGGAAGCTAAGGCTTTCGTTAATGTCCTTATTAAATGTAAGTATCAGGTTGTAGTCCTGCTCAGTGTTGCTAATGTCGTCGGTTGTAAGTACACCATTAGGAGAAAAGATACCGCCTGGTCTCAGCTGGTTTCTGCGGAACTCATGGTAGGTGTTTACTCCACCCTTGAGTGTGACCTGAAACCACTCGGCTATGTCGTAGCTGGCGGTAATATTGCCATAGGCACGGTTTACTTCGCTGTTGTACAGGTTGTATTTGGCAATCCAACGAGGGTTGTCCAACGCCCTGTAAAATACATTTGATCCGTCGACGGGGTGCTCGAAAGGAAGCCCCATAAGATCGAAGTTTCTTGGCAGATAGAACAACCTGGCGAAAATAGAGCTACCACCAGCAAAATCACCATTGGCACCAGACCAGTAGTCGGAGAATGCACTACCACCGGATTGTGGCGATTGCTGAGTGGTGTTCACATAGTTTACTGTGCCCGAAATAAACAAGCCATTGTCTAGCTGACCATTGCCACCAAAGAAAAGGCTGGTTCTGTTGGCATTCTGGTTAGGTACAATTCCTTCCTGGTTCATTCTCGAAAAGCCCGTGTTGATGCTCGCTTTCTCGCTGCCTGACGACATGCTAACTGCATTTTCCACTACCCGGCCACGCTCAAAAAAGCCACCGATGATGTCGTGTGGTTGAATTGCATAGGGTGCCGGAACCTGGGTGCCATTATAATCCTGCATCAGGTCGGGGAACAGGCCGGGATAACGCACACTAATAGGGTTGGGTGCAGTACCTTCCGGATAAGGCGTACCGTCGGGGTACAAACCGTAAGTCTTAGTGTAGCTGGTACCATACTGGGCGTTAATCCTGTCTACATGATCAGGCATGGGAGCGCCCCAGTTGCCGATAAATCCACCATTATAAAGCTGGTTCGACCCCTGCGTGTAAACATCCTGGTAATCCGGAATACCGGAAATCTCCTGAAAGTTAACAGAGCCGTTGTAGCTTACTTCAAGGCCTTTTCTTGCGTTCTTCTTCGACGCTTTGGTAGTAATAACAACCACACCGTTGGTAGCCCTTGAACCGTATAGTGCAGACGCCGCCGCACCTTTAAGAATAGAGATACTTTCGATGTTGTTTGGGTCGATATCAAACGCACGGTTGGAGAATACAGAGTTGGAGCTTGGATCCAGTTCGCCGTTCACGCTGTTATCGAACGGGATACCATCAACAATGAAAAGTGGCTGCGTATTGCCAGTCATTGAAGAGATACCCCGGATGTTGATCTTTGTGGAAGACCCGGGAGCACCGCTGCCGCCAGTAATATTTACACCTGGCATTTTACCCTGCATTGCCCTGAGGGGGTCGGGTTCGGCACGCTGCTGTACCTGATCGGAGGAGAGATTGGCCACTGAATACCCCAGCGCCTTCTTTTCTCTTTCGATACCAACGGCCGTTACAACCACTTCGGTGAGTTGCTTTACATCAGCCGACATAGTGGCGTCGATTACAGAACGGGAGCCAATTTCCTGCTCCTGCGACTGAAGACCAATGAATGAGAACACGAGTGTACCACCGGAAGTGGGCACGGTTAGTTTGTAATTACCGTCCACATCGGTGACGGTACCTGTAGCTGTGCCTTTAAGCACCACGTTTACGCCGGGTAGCCCTGTGCCGTCTTCGGCAGAGACTACCTTACCTGAAACGGCTCGGTCCTGCGCCCACACATGGGTTAATGCTGTCGCAGCGAACAGAATTGTGATAAGTAGAATTTTTCTCATAAGAAAATGATTGGATTAAGTATAGTAATAGGTATTTGAGCCTGAGCAAACGCCTGGTTTGCCAGTCCTGTGTAGTACATGCGTAAAGCAAGCGCCTTAGGCAAGTCGCCTCGCTATCCTGGTTTTCGATTTCAGGACAGAGTCCGCCCACTGCGGAGTGTATCCAATCTCAAATCTCAGTGAACTAAAGGGGCGATTATTCCCCCTGATTGTGGGATTTTTTTTAAGCGAGGACGGAAGTCGGGAGGCTGGGGTCGGGAGACCGGAGTCGGAAGTTGGGAGACAGGTTCGGCTGTTTAAGGGTTTAAGGTTTAACAGGTTAATGTTCGCTGCGGTCGACTGTGGGCCATCGGCCGTTGACTGACCAAACACCCGCTGCCAGGGTGAAAAACCGCTGTCAGGGGGCCTTACAGTGAGCCTTCATATCTGGGGACGAAATGTACCTTCGACTGTATCCATCGGCTGTTGACTCTCCCTTCTTTTGCTAACGGCCTGTGAGACACAAGGCCGTGGGGAAGTGTGTGCAACGAAATGCCGTCAACTATGGACCATGGACTATCGACTATTGACTATATATACTTATTGGTACGGCCCATTTCGATGGCCTGGGCCTTGGTTTTCACGCCAAGTTTCACGTAGATGTTCTTTAGGTGGGTTTTAATCGTTTCCCTGTGAACAAACAACTCGTCGGCAATTTGGGAGTAGCTTTTCCCCTCCGAAAGCTTGATGAGCACCTCGGTTTCCCGGCGAGAGAGCGGCGTGTTGGTGTTGCGCTGAAAAGACTCGATAACCATTCTGGATATTTCCTTCGACAGCGGTGCACCGCCCTGCAACACCTCGTCGATGCCATCGAGTAAATCGCTGTAGCTCACTGCTTTGGCCATAAAACCGCAGGCACCTGCATTGAACGATTGAAAAACAGAATCCTTGTCTGTATGGAGCGAAACCACTATCACGTTCACACGGGGAAGCTTCTTTTTTATTTTTCCTATTCCTTCAATTCCGCTCATTCCGGGCAGTTCCAGGTCCATAAGCACCACGTCGGGGGCGTCGGTTTCAATATTGTCCAGTGCCTCCTCGCAGGAGGTGTAGGTGCTAACCACGTGGTATCTCGGAATACTGTCGATGAGGATTTTGTAACCCTCTTTTATTACGTGGTTATCCTCAACAATGCAAATTTTGGTAGGTACGGTAGCCATAGTCTTAGCCCTAGATACGCTTAGTAACAGTTCGCGGTTGCCTTTCCCTATACCCCAAACTGGGGGATTTTTTTGAATGGCGCCAAATCGGGGGACCTTCCGGAATGATGCTTATTTGAGCATTTCTAAATCGCGCCACATCGGTGAGGCCCCGGTAGTAGTGATAGCCCACAATATCCCCGTGAAAAGATGAAGGGGGCGGCTGGCCGAAAATATCTGCGGGAATGCAAGTATGCGGTGCGGGAATGCGGGTCGTAGAGGGGGGATTGCGAGTGCGATGTGTGGGATTGCGAGTGCGATGTGTGGGATTGCGAGTGCGATGTGCGGGATTGCGGGTCGGAGGTACTGGATTGAGTCAAGCATCTGCGGGATTGTCAGTCGTGGAGGCGGGATTGACTTTCAATTGTGCAGGATTGACTTTACAACCGTCGCATTTGGAAACATCTTTTGGAATGCTGAAACTGTTTCAAGCTTCCAAAAGATGTTGCCCATCAACCCATTCGATTATTCATTTCTAAGAGTCGCAGCCGGATTGGTGCGAGCGGCTTTTACCGTTTGCGATGCAATGG
>CBFGTI010000055.1:0-33203 GCA_965651695.1 uncultured Imperialibacter sp.
AGATATTCAATTTTAAAAGAAAATTAGTTAACTTACTTAATAATTATTACACTAGATGCTCCCAACTCTAGCGCTACATTCACTTAACTCTAGCGCTAGATTCACTCAACTCTAGCGCTACATTGGCTCAACTCTTGCGCTAGATGCTACCAACTCTAGCGCTAGACTTCTTTACCTTCAGAGCAAGACCAGGTGGAAACTAAAGGTAGAGCAGATCAACTCTTGCGGTAGACATGGAAGGTTCTAGCTGTAAAGGATAGCAAGAGTTGCCGTAGTGAGGGTGCAATGTTGCGGTAAAAGTGAACTGTTATTGCGGTAGAGGTAGTAAGATCTTGCGTCAGATGGGGCCGGGTCTTGCGCTACATTCGCTCAACTCTTGCGCCAGATGCTCCTAACTCTAGCGCTAGATATGCTCAAATCCAAGGCTAGGCTTTGCTCATTTTCTCGCAAACCACCTGCCATCTTGCCCTACACCACAGTTACTCCAGGCGCAAATTGCTCAACCATGTGCGGCAGTTTACCTCTGTTTTGCGCAATCTGCACCTCCGTTTTTTTCGTTGTCACCCTTACTTCTTGCTGTAAAAGTTACCTGTTGCACGTGTTGTCAACCCCTCTGCATACTGTTGTAACACTTGCTTCTTGCGGTTGTTACTTTAAGTTCTTGCCCAAGTTTCCTCCTGGAGTTGCTGTTGCTAATATCCAGGGTTGCCCAACAGTTGATTGAATCTTGCGGTAGAAGTTGTCAGGTCTTGCTGTAGAACTGAGTGAATCTTGCGGTAGAAGTAAGCTGGGCTTGCCCTGGTTTGGGTTCCGCCTTGCTGGAGAAGTGGATTAATTCAGCGCTGGCAGGGCCGGGCCTCAGCGGTAGTGCAGTTGCTTTATCCCTTTGTGCTCTTTGCGGGAGGTAAAAACTCGAAGCTGTTTGCTGCTGCCGGTGAGTGGGGTGGCAAGAGACATGAGTGAGCGAAATATACTTATGCGGATGCGAGCCCGGTTTGTAGTCAATAAAAGAAAGCCCCTGCGAGATTGTACGAAAGGAAGGTTGTTGGGGTTTAGTTGCGTTTCAGTTTTTCCGGTCAATTATTTGGGAAAATCTCCAGCAGGATGGGTTGGTTCACCTTACCCTCCGGCCAGCATCAAATACTGCCTGATGTGGCGGGCGGTGGACAGGCGGCTGCCCTTGTTGGGCTTTGCCAGTTTAAGCGCCCGCTCGTCGCAGTTGAGCAGGCTGTGGCAGCCGGCAAAGTGCCTCATCGGCGGCGACGTCGGTGAATAAAAAGGTGCTGAGCCTATCGAGACCGATGTATTGCTGATATCAAAAGGGATGGCGGTTTTGGAGGTAGGTGACGGCTTCGGTACTCACTCCAACAGATTGCTTCGGGCACCATTAGTCGTTTGGCGAAATTGCCGGTTCAGGCCCTCGCAATGACGGTAGACGGGGGCAGCAGCGGAGTGTTCCAACTCTCCTATTCGCGTTAACCTGCCCGTTCCGATCAGGCGGGTTCGTTCGAGTCCATTCGCGGTTAAAAAAGCAGCAACGGCACCAAGACACCAAAAACAAGAGGCCGAAGGAAAATGCTCCCCCAGCCTCCATTTGAGTTCGTTAGCCAGCAATCCCCCTACAACTTCATTTGCACCGTTACGGCGAAGTTTCTGCCGTCGGATGGCCAAATGCCGGGGCCGGGGTAGAACAGCGGCCGCTTGGTGTAGTACGATTCGTTGAATACGTTGTTCAAATTGGCCTTGATGCTGATTTTTTCAGACACATGGATGGTGGCGTTCAGGTCCAACAACTGGTAGGCTGGCACCACTCCCACCGCGCCATCGGCACTCGGCACCACTGTATTAAGCGGGTCGGCGTAGTTTTCGGCCACATAGCTGTGCAGCACTGTTAGGCGTACTGCCTTCAGGCTTAGGTTGAGGCCATTTCTGCTAATCCACGGCGGCACGCTCTCCACGTCGTTTCCGGTAATGTCTACGTTTTCGCTACCCGAGCGTATCGTTGCGTTCCGGTACTCCGACTTCATGTAAGAAGTGGAAGTGAAAATACTCGCCTTCAACTGCCGGCCATCAATCAACGATGCTTCCACAAACAGCTCAATGCCGTGGGTGAGCGAATTGCCAATGTTGGTACGGAGTATCTGCAGTGAGCCGTCAGGTGCCTGCTGCGCCAGGTTGCCCATGCGGTTGTTGTACACAATACGGAAAGCGGAAACATCCCACTTCAGGATGTCCCGCTTTCCCCTGAAACCTACTTCACTATTACTACCGTAAGCATCTTTTAAATTGTCGTCCGAAATCTCATACACTGCGCCCGGCACTATGTCTTTCAGCACCACGGGCCGGTACGACTGCGACCAGCCACCATAAAAACCCATCGATTTTCCCAGGCTATAGCTGAAGCCGGTACCCAATAACGGAAACCGGTGCAATACCGTATTAGGCAGCTCATCGTTCTGGTAGTAGTTGGTGGTTCCCGTAAGCTCTGTGCGGCCCGCCTCATAGCGCATGCCCAAGTTCCAGCTCAGTGCCGGCGTCAGCTGCGCTTTGTTTTCAGCAAAAAAAGCCAGGTTGGCCGTTTTGTAATTCAGGTCTCTGCCCCAGCCCGGCTCAACCAGCATATAATCAAAATCGCTGCCAGTGGAGCCCAGGCCGTTCTGCCGGCGGTGCAGGTCATTATTCATGTACTGCCCTCCTGCAACCAGCGCATTGCCGACACCGCCCAGGTCGAAGTTGTGCAGGAATCGCACCTCGGTAGTGTAGCTGCGATAGGTGTCGATATCCACCTTGCGGTTGGCGTAAGTTCCGGTGGCCCAATTCAGCGTATCGGGCACGGTGGCAGCGTGGTCGAACATTACACTACTGCGCTGCCCGAGAATAGCAGAAGAAAGGATGCGGAGTTTTGTCCTGTCGCTGATGTTCCAGTCAAAAGTAACCGACGGCACGTGGATATCGGGGCTGTAGTAGTTCCGGCTGCGGGTCGACATGGTGGGGCCGGCCCTGAACATGCTGTCGGTAAGCTGCCCCGGCAGCTGGTACACATATTTCGAACGGGCCCAATCTGCCTTTACCGAGAGGTTATTGGAGAAATGGTAGCGGAAGCCGAGCGCCTGTGCGTCGTAGTCGGTATGACTGTTGTCGCGGTAGCCGCCGTTCACCCGCTTACTCACGTAGCCATAGTATTCCAGCTTGCCCACCCTGCCTCCAACGGAGTTGAAGGTGCTGAGCAGCCCAAACGACCCCACCGTATTGCTACTTTCTACGCCGATGGCCCTGGTGGTATCGGGCCGCTTGGTTACATAGTTGAGCATGCCGCCAAACTGTCCGCCATATTGCAGCGAACCTGTGCCCCTCACCAGTTCAATGCGCTCGACCGACTCGAAGGGCATGCTGAAGTGGCTCGCTGGGTAGCCATACATATCGGAGTTGGTAAGTGCGCCGTCTTTACGGATGTTGAATTCCCACCCGCGGTGGGCGTCGAGCCCACGGGTGGCAATGTTCACCTGGTTGCCCGAGCCGTCCATATCGTAAACAAACACACCGGGTATTTTGGCAAACACCTGCCGGGGCGTTTTTAGCGCTACGGTGGCGTTCATTTCGTCCAGGTTGATAACCTCACTTTTCTTACCCGCAAAGATGTAGGTACCCTGCAGGTCGGGCAGGCGGTTGAGGTCGCGCTGAAGTTCATCTTCAATCAGCACCTCGTTAAGTTCAATCACCTTCAGGCTATCGCTGTGGGTAACGGCCTGCCCCTGAATGTGCCAACATATGGCAGTTAGCATGCACAAAATTACGGTCGATTTTTTCATCACTAAGTTTAGACAGGGCAATCGTATCTAAAAACATGTATACTTCATTTTGTTTGAAATCCCCTCCGGACGACTTCGTGTCCCACGCCGGCTACCCTAAACGGAGCCGAAGGATTTAGAAGCATTCCTCATTTGAATGCAATTGCCGTGTTTGTTGAGACACTTCGACCGAAAAAAGGCGCAGGGACAACATAAAAAACAATGTCGTTCAGCTGGCGACTGATGATGACCTCCAGGGAAGAACAGTCAGCCTAGCCGAACGACATTGATTGAAATACTATTAGTTAGCTCCGTCGGTTTCCATCACGTCGATGGTGTATTGGGCTACATTCCGCCCCTGCTCAATCCCAACCTCGGCGTCAAATCGATAGTGGATACCCCCGTAAATCCTTGATTCAGCTGCTTCTTCAGCCCATTCCCTGAATCTTGTGGCATCGCTTGGGAAGATCGCCGAAAGCACTTCAGCAGCAGCTGCCGAAAATGTGCTGTGTCCGGAGGTGTAGCTGGGGAAGTTAGGAGTGCCCAGGATGGTCTTAAAACCCTCGATGGTGGCAATAGGCCTGGGGTAATGATAAAAGTATTTGGCATCCCAGCAGCTTATACCTGCATCCATAATGGCCATGTTCATGTAGGCAAAAGTTCTGGCCGAACGCAGCGGGTTCATCTTGTACTCTATCATATATTCCTTGGCAAGCCTGTTCCAGTGGCCTGGTGGCGTATACGAGCCCAATCCGTCGTTCCAGAAATTGGCAATTCTGCGTTGTTCGGTGGTCAGGTTATCAGCTATTTCACGGAGTTCACGCGCATCTTCCTCAAACTGGGGAGAACCCGGTGCAGGTGGAGGACCCGGCCGTGTAGCCTCAAGATTGGGCACATTCCACATTCTAACTTTACTAAAGAATGGGGTTAAACCCACCGGCCTTACGGGAATCTCCATGTTGTTCCATTCCCAGTTAAACCTTTCGAAAGCCGATGCTTTAATGGAGTCTGATACTGGCTTCGGTGTTTGTGCATTTCGCATGCCATCGGTAGAGGCACGGGCAAGTGCTATCCTCGCAGACTCTGCTCCAATAAATTCGCCTGCTTCAATATCGCTCTCCACATTCACACCGGCCCACACAAGGCTGGCGAGGTGCTCTTCTGCTTTTTCTGCCAGATACTGTGCTTCCAGCGGAAACATCACCGTAAGGATGTCACGTGAGGCGGTCGCTATAACAGCACCATCGGATGGATAAGAGGGAAGCGATGACTCCGCGTAAGCGGGTGTAATAGAGTTGTCGACCTGCGACGGCGCAGGCCTGTTGAAGGTATACTTGTAGTGCCAGGCGGTAATTAGGCCATCGAATTGTGCTACACTGAGGTATGCCAGGGCACGGCTGGTATACGGAGGATGCGCAAACGGAAACGGCGGCGGGCCTTCGGGGCTGGTTGGGTTGGGAAGCGTGTAGGTGCCGTTTGCATTCGGCCCTGGAATCAGGTTGTATTTTGCTGCCAGCTCAAGGGCTATTTCGTTCCACCGAATCACGGGGTTGTTTGTCCAGTATTCAACTGCCTTTCGCTGATCGGCGCTGAGGTTGGCGGATGCAGCCTTTAGAGCCGACAGTTCCTGCTGGTAAGCACTGGATGTAACGTCTTCCGGCACGTCGATCGCTATCTGATCCGAGCTGCCAAGCAACACCGGCCTCCAGGTACCGCCGTTTTCATCCATGCTGGCAAAATCGTAAGCCGTATAGCTCGCCATTGTTGGCAGGTCCTCTTCGCAGGAAGTTATTGCCAAAGAACATACCAGCAGGCTTAAACTTATATGTAGAAATCTTTTTTTCATTTTGAAGTTCTTTAGAAGGACTAGATTTTAAACTGATAAGTAGCACCAATGCCAAAATTCTTGAATTTACCCATGTTCCGGCCATTGGTCATCACCGAGTAGTAGGTCAGCAGCCCGAGGCCTTTCACTGGCTTCAGGTAATACTGCGCAAAAAAGCCAACCTGCTCCACCTCCACTTTGTTGGTAGGCTGCGGGCCGTTGTATATTCGGATATCGTCGCCGCTGGTGCACTTGATGCCGGTCAGGTTCCCTTCAACCCTCAGCGAGTTGTTTAGCAGCCACATTCCTGCCGCTACATTGTAATTCCACGCATTGGGCACGTCCATTATATTGGTATAATAGCTGCCATCGGCATAATAATAGTCTCTTTCGGCCGTGGTGGTGCCGCGCCACAAATGCGCCAGAGAAGCACGTGCATAAAGCCCCTGCTCATTCTGGTACTGAACGATGCCTCTTGCGGTCCACTCCCTGGTGCCCATTCCCAGCGCATACGGCAGGTAATCGGCCAGGTAGTCGGTAATGGGAGCGGCAAATGCTACAGCCGAAAAAACCGAAAAAGTGCCCTGTCCTATCTGCTTTTTCAACACTTCGGCCTTCAGCCCGATGTTTATATCCTGAAAGCCTTGAACGCCAGCCAATTGGCCACCATTCGGCCAGCTCGATTCGGTTTTCACGTAAGCCGTGCCCACAAGCAGGTTCAGTTTGTCGTGCAATCCAACGGCTATCATGGGCATAGCCACAGACCGGTAGAGGGTGCCTATGTTGTCATTTTTTCTTAAAAAATCGCCTTCCCAATACCTGTTCCACGATCCCATATCGTAGGTGAGTGCGATGCATGATTCCCGTTGGGCCATCATCAGGCCGTCCGAGAGCGTTTGTGCATTGGCCAGCCCGCCTGCGCATAGCGAAAAGATCAGGCTCAAAAATACTTTGGTATTCTTTTTCATTTGATTTTCAATAAGTTGATTGGATTGGATGGTGCAAAGCAGCAGTTTCTCAGCGCCGGTACTCCTCCTGTTCACGCCCTTTGGTGTTAGCACTATTTTGCAGGGAAAGTACTTTTGAGAAAAAGCGGCTGCCTTACATATTAGTTTTGGCTTTCAGTAAAGTCGTTTACATCCATTGTGCGATGTTTTGCCATGCCTCCGAAGCGGTAAGCGAAAGAAAAATTGATGAGGTAATCGGCAAAGGCAGCATCGCCAATAGTGTACTCACCGGTTTCTTTTGTCCGCTGCTTGTCGGAAAAGCTTTGCACCCTGTTTCTTTCAACAGCAATGGGTACTGTTAAGCTGAAAGAAGCGTTTCTGAAGCCATAGTTTACCCCGGGTTCTACTGAGATGGCATAGCCGGGCCTTCTTCCGCCTTCATCGCCGCCAATAAGGTCGCTTGAGGGCACACCCTCTATTCTGCCACCACCATAAAAGCTAAGACCCTGCTTGCCGGCGACATAAATAGCGCCGAGCCGGGCGGCATACTGGTCGCTAACCGACCGCTCAGAGGTGCCACCGTTCCTCGATCTGATGGTGAAGCTTTCCCGAGGATTGGAAAGGTAGAAAAAAGTACCGCTGGCAATTATCTTGTCGGTAAAAGAATGGTAGCCCTGGATGTCAAAAGTTGCACCTACACCACCGTCGCCCGGCAAAATTGACTGGTCAACGTCGGCAATCACCTGCTGGTCTTTGTTAGGCCCCTGGTTGTAGTAAGTATCTTGTGCGCGGTAGTCGCCAGTGCGCAGCTTAATACCCAGACCCACGGCAAAATTTGTTTTTGTAGAAACCGCCGGATCGAGCAGCCAATAGCTGGCACCTATTCTGATGTCGGCCAAGCCACCTGCACTTGTGGCGTTGCGATCGCCGGCCCATGTTTCGTCCACATCTTCTGTAGCAGGGTTATCGGCCCGGGGGTTGCCACCGTGCTCATACATCGATGTTCTGTTGAAATACACATAGGGAAGGGTGAAATTAGCAGAAAGGCGATCGGAAATACCGTAACTCAGCAGCATATCGATAAAGTAGGAATCGTTGATAACCTGCGAGCCCTGCTCCACCCTGTGAGGCTCTTCATGCTTTCCGCGAAAATGCTTGTACGATTGAAAGTACCGGAAATTGGTGCCGGCAATAAACTGGCCTTTACCTAAAATAGCTCCTCCACCTACATTTGCACCGCACCCGGAGCGAATAGCAACGCAACCTTGCCCAAAAGACTGATGGATTCCCGCAACAAGACACAATAGAAGGATATATATAGTATAAGTAGATCTCATATTGAAAATTTTGAATGATGATTGGAAAAGAAAAAGGGTCAATTCCGGATTTGTGACGGGTTAATGCAAACTACAACACTAACCAACCTGCAGGTGCGCGGAGAATATTGCGGCTTGCGCAGCACAGGTACCAAACAACTACGAAAGAACCTGCAGCGAGCCAGCGGCAAAATCAGCGGTTGACAAGCAATGTCGTTTAACTAGTGGTATACCCTGAGGGATGATCGGACTAACCAAACAGCATTGATTGATTTAACACCAACAAAATCCGGAATTGAAAGAATTACTTCACTTAAGAAAAGGGAGCCTTGGGAGGCGGCGAAAGGATTGAAAGGAAAGCGGAATAATGTGAGACAACATAAGACTGAATTCCAATTTCGTAGTAACTGCCTGACGACGCATTTTCCAGTGAGGCTAGTACCGGAAGGTAATCTTTGGACAGTGATTTGGAAAAGTCTAATTGTTTAGATTTGCTTGAATCGGGAGACGCAAATGTTTGTACGTACTCCTCCAGTGCCTTGTGTATTTTCTGTTGGTTATGATCGGGAATGCAAACAATGTATAGCGTATCGCCAGCGTACCGCTGTTTTACCAGCCGGTAAAATTTGCCATCTACGTCAATCAAGCCGTCTACACGTTCGTAGTTCGGCTGGTCGGGCATATAAGGCAGCGTAACGGCTACTTCAAATTCAACCAGCTCTCCTGTGCCATATTCGTCAGCATCCAGCTGGCCTACCACCTGCTGCTCGAAGCTATACTTCAAGCCCAAAAACACACCGTAGTACCCGATGATGTTCAGGAGGAAAAGGGTAAGGAAGATTATGGCAACAGTTTTGCGCACCTTAAAAAAATGATTTCGATGCGGAAAGGTAAGGATTTTACAGAATAATGCAAACTGCGTCGAAACAGAATTTTTTACTAACTTTCAAACTGTTTCTGCAACCAATCGTAAGTTCTACAGTACTTTAACAGAATGTTGATCAATCTTGTCGGGCTTGGGAGAAGATCATTATCCTTCTAACCACACGGCGTTGAAACATCAACCGGCCTGTTAACGGCATTCGTTCACCATCATCAATCTTTTAGCACTAAAAAACACCATGAGCTTACTTTTTGACCATCTGGTAATTAAAGTTCACAATTTGCAGCAGGCTGTTCAGTCCTTTACTGCTGCCGGATTTGTGGTAACGAACGGCGGAACCCACAAAGGCGGTTACTCGGAGAATGCGCTTATCTTTTTTGCCGACGGCTCTTTTATTGAATTGCTGGCCATGAAAAAGGGCTTGAAGCCATTTTTCCTGAGGCTTTATTCGAAAACCCGTGGCTTTATGGCCCTGAAGTACTCCCGGAAATGGGGCCTCTTTCACCGGTTTTACGACCGGGCGCTAACTCTGCCCGAAGGCATTACCGACTTTTGCCTGCTAACCGACGACCTTAAAAGCCAACTGCAGCGGATCGACCGTGAGGGACTGTTTGTAACGCGGCCTATAGCTGCTTCAAGGAAAAGGCCCGATGGCACCACGTTGAGCTGGCAAATGGCGTCTACCCTGCTTACAGAGCTTCCTTTTCTGCGAGGCCCCTATTCTCCCGATTTGCCCCCTCCTGCCGCTGCCACTGCTCACGCCAACGGCATCATGGGCATAAAAAGCGTGACCATGCTGGCACTCGATTTTAAAGAGATGGTGAAAAATCTCGCCATCGTGTTAGACCAGGAACCTCAAAACCTGGAGGAGTCGAGAGAAAAAGAGGCTAGCTTCCAAATGGGCAACGCACAGTTGCACTTAAAGAAGTCGTCGGACCACGATACGCTGGTAAAGCAGCTGCGAGGCAAAGGCCTGGGCGTTTACGCGGTGGAATGGACGCATGCTGCGGGTGGCGAAAGGCCCGGCGAACGACTGCCTGCTTTGCATGGGTTTGTGGTGTTGGAACCGAAGTCGTCGAAGCTGGAGGTTGGGGAATAGAGGTTGGAGGCGGGAGCTTTACGGATCACACCGATTACTGATTACCTGGTCACTGATTACCGGTCCCTCTTGCTATGGAGACCCGCCAGCGTTATCTTGGTTGAAACATTTCACCCAATGAAGAACATCTGCTACCTGCTGCTTATTGCCATGCTCGGATTCTCCTGCAAACCCGACTACGACGTCATTATCCGAAACGGCACCATTTACGATGGCTCCGGATCGACACCTTATTCCGCCGACCTGGGCATTAAAGGCGATACCATTGCTTTTATTGGCGACTTAACGGAAAAAACTGCCCCGGCTGAGATTGACGCCACAGGTAGAGCGGTTAGTCCGGGCTTTATTAATATGCTGAGCTGGGCCACTGAGAGCATCATCACCGATCCGCGCTCCATGAGCGACATACGGCAGGGAGTAACGCTGGAGGTATTTGGCGAAGGGGTATCGATGGGGCCGCTCAACGACAAGATGAAGGCAGAGTGGGTGAAAAATGCTGACGAAGAAACAGACGTAAAGCCCGAATGGACCACGCTCGGCGAGTACCTCACCTATCTCGAAAATAAGGGAGTGACTCCCAATGTAGCATCGTTTATTGGTGCTACCACGCTGCGGGTCTACACCATTGGCTACGAAAACAGGCCACCCACCGAACAAGAGCTGGACAGCATGCGGATGCTCGTAAAACAGGGAATGGAGGAAGGTGCCCTTGGTATAGGTTCGTCACTAATTTATGCGCCGGCCTTTTACGCCAGCACCGAGGAGCTAATAGAAATGTGCAAAGTAGCGGCTCCCTACGGTGGCCGTTACATCACCCACATGAGAAGCGAAGGCAATCAGCTGCTGGAAGCTGTTAACGAAACCATACGCATTGCCCGGGAGGCCGAGATTCCGGCTGAAATCTACCATTTAAAAGTAGCGGGTACATCCAACTGGTGGAAAATAGACACTCTGCTGTCGATGATTGAAAAAGCACGGACTGAGGGTATTAAGCTCACCACCAATATGTACACCTACACCGCCGGTGCCACGGGTTTAGATGCTTCTATGCCCCCGTGGGTACAGGAAGGCGGCCCGGAAAAGTGGCGGGAACGGCTACGTGACCCGGACATCCGGAAAAAGGTAATGGCCGAAATGAAAGCGCCCACCGATGAATGGGAAAACCTGCTGTTGTCGGCGGGATCGGCAGAAAACGTGTTGCTGCTCGGTTTCAAAAATGATTCGCTGAAGCCGCTTTATACGGGAAAAACGCTCGCCTACGCTGCCCAAATGCATGGGAAAACACCTGAAGAAACCGCGATGGACCTGGTGATAGCCGACGAAACACGGGTTTCTACTGCGTATTTCATGATGTCGGAAGAAAATGTGAAGCGGCAGATACAGCTTCCGTACATGGGCTTTGGGTCGGATGCGGGCTCCATGATGCCTGAAGGCAAAGTGCTGGAGTCGAGCACACACCCGCGGGCTTATGGCAACTTTGCGCGGCTGCTGGGCAGGTATGTAAGAGATGAAAAGGTGATTTCGCTTGAAGAGGCCATTCGGAGATTGACATCTATGCCCGCTGACAATATGGGCATTGTGAAAAGAGGAAGGCTCGCCCCCGGCTATTTTGCTGACGTGGTTATTTTCGATCCTGCCACCGTTCAGGACCACGCCACGTTTGAGAACCCGCACCAGCTTGCCACCGGAGTAACCGATGTATGGGTGAATGGCATACAAGTATTGCGCAACAGCGAGCATACGGGCGAGTTTCCGGGGAAGGTAGTGAGAGGGCCTGGGTGGAGGGAGTACTGAGTTCGTGGTTTTTAGTTTTTAGTTTTTAGTTTTAAGAGTGACAGCGACTTCACTGCCCAATACTGACCGTTTAAGGTTTAAGCTGCCGGCGACGGAGTATGGGTGACTGCCTGCCCTAATCCCGCAGTTTAGGGTCGCCGGAAAGGTTTAAAGCTGTCGCGACTCTGCTCTGATAGTCCTCTGTCACTTACCGAGTACCCAAAAAATGCTATATTTACAAAAAGGTTTTATCATGATCGTCGAAAGAACCCCAAATGAAATATTACTCAAGATCTCTCCCAATATCGACAAATTTGGAATGGAAAGGCTGCTAGAATACATCGAATATCTTGAAATGAGCGCAGGTATTAAGTCTAGCCAAGAGGATGCCGATAAGCTGGCGGACGAGCTAAATGAAGATTGGTGGAAAAGAAATAGAGACCGATTTATCAAGTGAAGGTAATTGTCGATGCCAACATCGTGTTTAGTGCCATCCTAAACACGGAAAGTAAAATTGGCTATTTGCTATTAAATTCTGTCGGAATAATAGAGTTTTTGGCACCAGCCTATATGAGCCACGAAATAAAAAAGTACTACCCTAAAATTGAAAAGTTAACCGGCAAGACACACGCTGAAGTATCGGACATACATTCTAAAGTGATGGCGAACATTGTCGTTATCTCCGAAGATTCTGTACCATCCGAAAGCTGGAGTCGTGCCGAAAATATGGTTTTCGACATTGATCAAAAAGACACGCCTTACATTGCATTCTCTGACTTTTTAAAAGTAAAAATATGGACCGGAGACAACGCCCTCAGAGATGGTTTAAAAAGGAAGAATCAGGAAATCACTGTCTCTACAAATGAACTCTACGAATATCACCAGCGAAGTATAAAGAAGTAATTCTAAGAAATGGAATTATCAATACCTGCTGCGCAGTGGCAATTCTATGGTTTAATATTGTCTACTGCTGCCACCGCCTACTGCCTCTGATTACCAATCACCCATCACTACCTACAGACAATCATACTTACCGATCATTGTCTCACCGCTCGCCGCTGTCCTTGCTGATTACCGATCACCACCGACTACTCCTTACCGCTTACTCCGAAGGTTGAATTTTTACCGTAAAATAATGGTTTCAAAGGTGAAACAGGGCTTTATTTGCGCGGAAATGGTGTTTTGGGGCCTGCAACAATTTATGAGCAGTAGCAAGTGATGCAAAAAATAGCAGTAATTACAGGAGCAACCTCAGGTATCGGATTTGAAACTGCCAGGGAGCTGGTGAAGCGCGGTTTTGAAGTTATTCACCTGGCAAGGAACGACGAAAAAGCTAAAAAAACGAACCTACTTCTGACTAACGAAGTAGATGAAGCCGTGGTGTCGTACGTCCTTTGCGACCTGGCAGATTTAAATACAGTGAAGGCTACCGCCACTGACCTCCGGAAGCGGCTCGCCCACATTGATGTGCTGATTAACAATGCGGGAAGCATGTTCAGTAGCATTGAGCGAAGCAAAGACGGCATTGAGCTGCATTTCGCGCTCAACCACCTGGGACATTTTTATCTTACCACACTGCTCCTTCCACTGCTTATTTCCTCCAAAAGCAGGGTGATCAATGTTTCGTCAGAAGCACACCGCTTTGGTAAAATTGATTTTCAGGATCTTGAGCGCTTTAAGGGCTTCCGTAAAAAAGGCTTCAGAGGGTATGGTGCATCTAAAATCTGCAACATTCTGTTCACCCGGGAGCTCCATCGCCGGTATCACGAGCAGGGTATCTCAGCTTTTTCGTTGCATCCGGGCGCCGTACGCACCGCTTTTGGTCACAATATGCCCGGTGGGTTAAAAACGCTGGTGAAGTTCACCCAGCTGTTTATGATGTCGCCCAAATCCGGTGCCGAAACTTCGGTGTTTCTCGCAACCGAACCGGGGATCGAAAAGCTGAGTGGAAGCTATTTCAAAAAGCGCAAACCGTTAAAACCGTCTTCCGCAGCCAGCAGCTACCAAAATGCAGTTCAGCTTTGGGATTTGAGTGAAGAGATGATTTTGGATGTGACCTGACGTGCGGACGTTTAAGAGTTTTGCGAACTATCGACTTTTCAACGACCCGCTGACAGGGTGAAAAACCACTGTCAGGGGCAGTGGACCGCTCGTTTAACAGTTTAATGTTTTAAGCCGCCTAAAAGGTTAAAGCTTACTTACCTATTACCGATCACAGATTACCGCTCACTGTTTCACAATCGTAAACTCCACCCGTCGGTTCAGCTTTCGGGTTTCTTCCGAGGCGTTGGACGCAATGGGCCGAGTGGGTCCAAATCCCTTGCCACTGAGGCGGTTATCTTCAATCCCTTTCGACTTCAGGTAAGCGATTACCGACTGCACCCTTTGTTCGGACAGATCGATGTTGGCCTTAGCGGGCCCCTGGTTATCGGTATGGCCTGTAATATAGATGCTGATGTCGGGGTTTTCGTTCATCATGTGCACTACCCTGTCGAGCTCAGCTTCGGAGCCTTTTACCATATTGGCCGTGCTCTGTTCGAACAGCACATGAGAGAGGGTGATGGTATTGCCTTCCGACAGCGGCTGCAGCAAAACGGTGCGGCTGCCCCCTTCGTCAAATGTTTCAACCACCAATTGCTCTTCGAGGTAGCCTTTCGCTGTTACCGTGAAGGTATACGACTGGTCCTTTTCCAGCGAAACTGAAAACTGCCCGTTTTGCTCTGCGACAATATTGGGCTGCTGACTATTACCTCCTTCCACGGTAATTGTTGCCGGCACAGCCGACAGCGATTTGGCATCTCTCACCACTCCCCTAACCTCAACCAGTTCGGGTGAGGGTGCTTCTGCCTGTTGAATGTAAGTTTCTTCAACCGACTGCGCAATGGCGGCTGCAGTTACCACCTGGGGTATCGAGTCGAGCTTTTCTGCTACTATATCGGCTGTAATGCGCACCCGCCGGATATCGCCGTATCCCTCTGAATTTTGGGTGCTGACCAGGTAAGCGTATTCATCGCCAGGCAAAAAAGAAAAAGAAAGCTCGGTGCCGGAAGTATTGATCTTAGTACCAAGGCTCACAGGCTCCGACCAGCTGCGCCACGAATCGTCCAGCCGCTCGGTAACGAAAAGGTCGCGGCTCCCCTGCCCCGCTATGCCGTTGGTGGCAAAAACAAGTGTTTTTTTATCTTCAGCCAGAAAGGGGGTCATCTCCTGGAAGGCTGTGTTAATCTGAAAACCGAGGTTTCGGGGAGAGGTCCACTGATTCTCGCCCTGCCTGAAGCATACGTAGAGATCTTCAGCGCCATAACCTGCCGGCGATTCGAGCGATAGCACGATTACAGCGCCGTCGGCGGTAACCCAGCCACTCTGGTGGTCGCTCTTGTTGTTGAAAAACGGAATATCCTGCAGCACCGGTTCACCCCAGCTATTGCCACTTTTGCGACTCGCGGCCACGCCCTTTCGCACCAGGTTAGTATTATCTTTATAGGTAACCGAGAAGTATAGCTCATCGCCATCCGCTGCAAAGCCAATCAGGGCATTCCACCCGCTGTTGTTTACCGGTGAGCCAATATTGACTGGCGCAGACCATCCGTTTTGCGTTTTTTCTGCCATCCAAATATCGGCCAGGTCATTTCTACCACCCATATTGCCAGGATGCCGCACCCGGGTAAAGTACAGCTGGTTGCCGGAGGGGTGTAGTACCGGGTTTTCTTCAAAAGAAGGTGAATTAATAATGCTGTCGATAGTCTGTTGCTCGCTGTATATGGTAAGCGACTGACCTTCCACTACATAGCTGACACCTGCACAGCACATAAAAATGACCAGGAAATGCTTCATCAAGATGAGATTTTGAGCAAAGTTAACAAATAACGAAAAAAGGGTGGCTCACGGTAAATTACCTGCTGAATATGTTTGGGAGAGTGAATGGATTAATACCCCTTTGCGCGATCTACCACATTGCCGGGTGAGATGTTGTTCAAAGCGGCATGGTAATCGGCCACAATTTTTGGCACCACGGTAAACGGGTTGGTAATGCTGGCAATGTGCGGCGTAATCATGATCTTCGGATGTGCCCAGGCGGGATGATCTTTGGGAAGCGGCTCTGTCTCAAACACATCCAGAAACGCACCTGAGAGCTGTCCATTGTCGATAGCCTCAATGATATCGGCTGTAACCTGGTGGTGCCCCCTGGCGGCGTTGATAAGATAGGTGCCTTTGTTCATTCGGGCAAACAGACGGCTGTTTAGTATGCCTTTTGTAGATGGTGTAGCCGGAAGCAGGCATACCAGCACGTTTATCTTGCTGAGAAAAGTATCCAATTCAGCTTCGCCTGAAAAGCACTCAAACCCGGCAACTTCCTTCCTGGTACCGGAAAAACCGCACACCTCGAACCCCAGCGCCTTCAACTTGCGCCCCGCCTCCAGCCCCAGCACCCCGAAACCAAAAATACCGACCTGACAGGGGTTTTCTGAGGGAAACAGCGGATCCCATTCCGCCTGTTGTTTATCGGCCACAAATTTTTCCAGCATCCGGTGATGATACAGCACGGCCGTTGCCACATAGTTGCTCATAGAGAAGGTGAGGTTCGGGTCGATCACACGGGTTATCGACACATGTGCGGGAAGCTCCGGATCGGACAATATGTGGTCGACACCGGCGCCCATAGAACAGATGAGCCTGAGGTTGGGAAAAGCAGCCAAGCAGCCCGGCGGATGATTCCACACAACCGCGCAGGTAACATCGTGGGGGTTTTTAACATTGGGCCACACGCTAACCGCAAGATCAGGCGCCGAGCCGCTGAATGCCGCAATCCACTTGCTCACGTCCCGGTTGGGAGCTATAATTACCACCGCCATAGCCTACTTTTTACTTACAAAAGGATTGCTTTTAATGTAATAACGCCAGGGTTTCAGCGCGTCGTCCCCGGCATAGTCTACCCCTATCCGGGTAGTGGCTACTATATCGGCTGCCGGTAGCCGGGTGCCGTGGTCTTCCAGCCAAAACATGGGGCCCATCAGGGAGGTGCCCGTATCGGTAAACCTAAATCCCAGCGCTTCACTCACAGTACCGGGGCCAGCCGTAATTCGCTTTAGGTTCAGTTTCTTTCTTCTCTGCATCATCACGTCAGTTCCCTCCACCGGCTCTACCGCCCGAATGAGTACGGCATCGGCATTGCCCTCGGTGTTGGTTACAATATTAAAAAGATGATGAATGCCGTAGCAAAGGTAAACGTACGCCAGGCCGCCTTCTCTAAACATTACTTCGGTTCGGGGTGTTTTCCCAAAGCGACAGGCATGGCAAGCCATGTCGTTTATGCCACTATATGCCTCGGTTTCCACAATCATTCCCGCCGTAAACTGACCGTTTACCGAAGAATACAAAACCTTTCCGAGCAAATCACGTGCAACCCTTGTCACGTCGTGGTGCAGGTAGAACTCCTTTGGGAGCATGCGCTCTGTCATTGATGGTAGGATGTTTTGCAGGACGGGGTGACAGCTAAAAGTACCGGCAGATTTAAATGTGATTCCATAACTTTGACAAAACAATACAAAATGACTCTTAAACAAAACCACATTTTTATGAAAATGAACTTTACCAGCACCTTGTTGGCGGCCTTTTTTCTTACAGTTGGCACTGCCATGGCGCAAATTAGCGCACCGGCAGCCAGCCCATTTAGCAGGGTTGAACAGGAAGTAGGCCTAACCAAGTTTAAGCTTGAATATTCGCGCCCAAGCGCCAGAGGACGGGTAATTTTTGGCGACCTGCTGCCCTACGGAGCAGTTTGGAGAACCGGTGCCAACTCGCCCACCACTATTTCTTTCGACAAAGCAGTAACCATCGCCGACAAAGAATTGGCCGCAGGATCGTACGTAATTACCTCTGTGCCTGATAAAGCCGAATGGACGGTAACTTTTTCGCAAAACGACAAAGAGGTGGTGTCGGCAAAGGTAAAACCAGCAGCCTATCCTGCGCATGTGGAAACATTCACGCTTCAGTTCGATAAACTGACAGACAACTCGGCTGAGTTGCAAATTCTGTGGGAGAAAACACTGGTGGCTGTGCCTGTGAAGGTGAAAACCGATGAGCAGGTGATGGCGCAGATCGACAGGTTCGCATCTAACCCCGAAGCCTCTATTGCAGGTGCCTACTATCAGGCGGCGAGCTACTACCTAAGCACCAACCGCGACCTGAACAAAGCCCTTGAGTGGGTAGACAAAGCAATTGCTGCTAACCCTAACTTCTTCTGGCAGTACAGAACAAAAGCACAAATACTGGCAGGATTGGGCAAGTACAACGAGGCGATTGCCGCCGCTGAAGTGAGTACGGAAAAGGCAAAAGCTGCAAACAATGCCGATTATCCGAGAATGAATGAGAAGTCGATAGCTGAGTGGAAAGCTAAGAAGTAGCCTTCGACAGGCCTTCGACAAGCTCAGGCTGGCAGGCTCAGGCTGACAAAAGGCCAGGAAGCGATGGCACACACAGCGGCGTGCCATCGCTTTTTTATGAACTTTATACCTCCGGGGTGACTTATCCTTTAAATAAGTAAAGACGACAATGAACAACGACACTCATGACAGCTACCTCCCGGTGCCGTGGGACTTCAGAGAAGTGCTGGACGAGGTGCGAGCCGCTAACAAGGATGGCGTGATCTATTATTTCACCACTGTACCTGAATTGGAAAAGGCAGAAGGGACTATAGTAAAAGTTGACGAAGAAGCCGGCGGCGAGTTCCTTTTTACCTCCCGCGGAGACAAGGTGCGGCTCGACAAAATAGTGACCCTCTACGGAAAACCCGGCCCCTCCTACGATACCTACGACTCCTACGCGAATGCATGCCTGAATACGTCGAAAGACAATTGCTGAGCACGATTTTTTTAACCTTCGCTGCTTTTTCAGTTCCTTCGTATGCAAGGGGGAAAAGTAGCTGTAACCACTATTTGCAAATTGGAAATCCGAAAAATTAACGTTGAAGATACCTGGCCGGTAAGACACCGTGTAATGTGGCCTGACCACCCCTTTGATTTTGTGAAAGTAGAGGAAGACCACGAAGGCATACATTACGGGCTGTTTGCTGGCGGCGAGCTCGTTTCCATTGTCTCCCTGTTTCTTAAGGACGGCAAAGCACAGTTTCGGAAGTTTGCAACGGAGGCACCACGGCAAGGACAGGGTTATGGCACCTTCTTGCTTAACTACCTGATTGACCAGGTGAAGGAGATGCCTGTGTCGGCACTTTGGTGCAATGCGAGAGTGGAAAAAGCCGGTTACTACGAACGCTTCGGCTTTCGCAAAACCGACCAAACCTATGAAAAGGGAGGGATCATGTTTGTGGTGATGGAAAGAATGCTTTGAAGAAGCGTGTTTGCAGGGGATAGGTGGCTAAACCAAAGTGGAGAACTCAAATTGCGGATATATTTTTATCTTTATGAATTAAAAGTGATGCCGGAGTTTTAAACGAAGTGAGTATGGAAGCCTTCAAATATAGAATGAAATTGGACAAGGATTCAGAAATTACCATTAAAGATTTGCCTCTCAGGAAGGGTCAGCAGGTAGAAATTATCCTGATGATACAGGAGTCGGGATCTGAATCGGAGGAATGGGCAAATCTTGGGTTGGAATCGTTTAAAGAAGAATGGGATAAACCTGAGAATGATATTTGGGACTCTTTCTATAAAGATCAAAAATTCTAAATAATGTATGAACAAGGAGATATAGTTTGGGTAGAATTTCCTTATTCGGATAATCCATCGCTCAGCAAAAAAAGGCCGGCAATGATTATCAGCAATTCGAGAAGCAATGCCATGGATCGGGACTACATAATGTTGCAAGTCACAAGCGCAATTAGAAACGATCTTTTCAGCTTTAGCCTTTCCAACAACCATCTTTCGAGGCCTATTCCCGCCACTAGTGAGGTAAGATGTAATAAGCTTGCTACAGTCCGAGATAGCTTGATAGCGGGGAGAATCTCTTCGGTTAAAAAAGAGGCTTTGCGCGAAATAATTGAAAAGACCATTCAAAGCATAAAAATGGAGCCTGCGACCTGATCGGTTATTCATGCGCCATTAAGCGTATCCGGCACTTTTAAATCTGTTCCCATCTCATCATTCAACTTTTTGATGAAATAAGCTGAAAGCAATGGTGATTCCAGCTCTACATTCTGGTGAACGAAGAAATAAAGGTTTTGCAGTCCCTGCTCCTTCCACTGCTTAATTCTTACCAGCCAGTCGTCGAGTCGCTTATAATCTGTGGGGTGGTTGGCCCCTACCCATCTCACAAAAGCCGTGGGAGTGGTCATTCGCATGTGCAGCAGGTCGCGGCGGCCGGCGGTGTCTACCAGCACGTTGGTTACATTGTGTTCCTCCAGCAGCTTGCAATAGCGGTCAGCCACCTTTGGATCTGTAATCCAGTCTTTATTGCGCACCTCTATGGCGAGGGGTATTACTTTCGGAAACTCCGCCACAAACTTTTCTACCCTGTCAAAATCCTTCGGCTTAAAGTTGTCGTGCATCTGAAGAAAAACCATCCCGAGTTTTTCTTCCAGCCCGCTCACTGTATCGCAAAATTCTTCTACAATGGGGCCCACGTCGATTAACCTCTTAAAATGGCTGATCGTTTGTGGCAGCTTCGGGAAGAACCTGAACCCGTCGGGCGTTTTCTCATTCCATTTTTGTACGACGCTTTTGGTAGGTGCGTTGTAGAAGGTTGCGTTAAGCTCGATGCTATTAAATTGTGTGGAGTAGTACGTAAGCTCGTCTTTTGTGCCTTTGGGATAAAAGTTTTTGAGGTCGGTCTTGTTCCACTTGGCGCATCCAACGTAGACAGCCATCGGCCCCTTTCCTTTTTTCAACACTCTGGAAGTGTCAGGGTGATCGGGTGGTAGGTTATAGTCTATATTGCCGGGATCTGGAACTGAACCGAATTTCATATTCTGCAGGGTTTAATTACGAAAGGGCAATATACGCAACCGGCGACAAGTCTTCCAAGGCAAAAAAAAACGGATGCATCCGGATATCAACGATATCGTGCAGTTCGGTACACCGGTTAGCCGGTTCACTACAATTGGCTGGAAATTAATTATTACTGGTTGTAAGCTTGTAAAGTCAAAAACTCCCAAAGCATGCTTACTACTTTCGTTAAAACATCATTCCGCTCTTTAGCAAAGCACAAAAGCTACACGCTGATTAACCTGGTTGGCCTGGCAGTTGGTATTACCTCCAGCCTGCTAATAGCACTATATGTACACCATATTCTAACATTCGACCACTTCCACAAGCAAAAGAACAGCATCTACCTTGTGTACAAGGAGCGCATTACTCCCGCTGGTGTGCAGGAGACATACGACACCTGGATGCCCCTGCTGGCGCAACTTCAAATGGATTATCCGCAGGTGAAGAGTGGCACCCGCATTGCCCCTTCGCAGGTGAGGATTACCCTCGGGGCCAAAATGTTTGACGAAAACGTCGAGTATATCGATCCTGGCTATTTTGACCTATTCAGCTTCGAGGTGCTGGAAGGGGACGCCGAACAACCTTTTGACGGATTGAACAGCCTGGTGCTATCGGAGGAAACGGCGTTGCGTCTTTTTGGAAAAACCGACGTGGTGGGCGAAATAGTGGCGTACAGAGATCTCGATACCGATTTTGAAAAATCCTACGCAGTAAGTGCGGTTTTAAAAAATTACCCTACCAATACTACGGTTGCTCCTTCTATTCTTGTACCCATAAGAAGCATACCTGGCTACTCCGGCCTGGAGACTGAGTGGGGAAGCTCCTTTCTCAGCACTTACTTATTGGTGCCCGGGAATGAAGAGCCGGCTATTCTTGAAGCCAACTTCCCCGCGCTTATTGAAAAGATATGGAACAAAGAAACTAGCGAAAACACCAATTTCAAGCTGCTGCCGCTCACTCAAAGCTACAATGCTTTTGTGGGCGATTCGTCTTATGCCACTCTCCTCGCCGGGGTTGCTGTTGCCATCATCGTTATTGCCTCCTTCAATTTTATGAACCTGTCTACAGCGCGCTCTGTGGAACGCGCCAGGGAAATAGGCATAAGAAAGGTGCTGGGCGCCCACGCGGGGTTCCTGCGCTGGCAGTTTTTAACCGAAGCATGGCTGCTGGTATTGGTAGCCGGCACCACGGCATTGCTCCTTGCATGGGCTGTTTTGCCGTACCTCAGCAGCAGCATTGGCCTGGCATTGTCGCCCCAGCTGCTTGGCACTTCCTCCTTTTGGCTGGCATACGCTGCCTTTATGGTAGTGCTGGGCTTACTCACCGGGCTGTACCCGGCGGTGTACCTGGCCCGGATTGGCCCTAGTGCCGTCACCAAAGGCCACACAGCAAAGCGCAGTGGAGCGGCGGTAAGAAACGGCCTGGTGGTTATTCAGTTTGCGATTGGTTGCGCCCTGGTACTTTCCACACTGGTGATAGGTAAGCAGCTAAAATACATGACCACCACCGAAATGGGCTTTGAGCCGCAAAGGGTTGCCATTAACATGTCGGTAAACGATTTTGCCGATGTTGGGGAAGGGCGGTCGGGCATAGCATCGTTTAAAAATACGCTTGAATCCACAGCCGGAGTTGAAGGCATTACCCTGTCGAGACATGTGCCCTCGCAGTGGTCTGGCAGCTTCACATTCGTGCGGCCTGAAGGTTGGGAAGGAGCACCCCTGCGAATGCGATACACCTACCACGATGCCAAATTTTTCGAAGCTTTTGGCATTGAAACGATACAAGGAGATGGATTTTTGCCTGATTCGGAGGGGGACCAGCGGGAGTCGGTGGTACTCAACGAAGCTGCGCTGAAGGCCTTCGGCTGGGACGACTACCACGAAAAGTACATCGTGCTGGGCAATACCCGCGTGAAGGTGGTGGGCGTGGTGAAAAATTTCAACTTCGAAAGTCTGCGCCAGGAAATTGCACCCACGCTTCACTTCCACAGAGCCCCTACCAATGCTGTTCACCGTTTTGCCACCTTTCACGCAGATCCCGCACAGCTTCGGCACATCCTCCCCAGCCTGGCCAGCGAATGGGAAAAGCTGGGTGCACAGCGGCCTCTCGACTATTTCTTTTTGGAAGAAAGCGTGGGACGCATGTATGAAGAAGAAACGCGGCTGCTTAAGCTCTCGAGCTACTTTACAATTGTAGCCCTGGTAATTGCTGCCCTGGGGCTATATGGGCTTACATCGTTTGTAGTAGAAAGACGACGCAAGGAGATAAGCATCCGGAAAGTGGTTGGCGCCAGTGTATTTAGCATCTTCAGGCTTATTGCCATGGATTTCACCAGGCTGATACTTATTTCGTTTGTGCTGGGAGGATGCGCCGCATTTTATCTTTCGAGCAACTGGCTCGAAAATTTCGCCTTCCGAACCACGCCAGGGCCTTTTCTGTACCTAACAACCATGGTGCTGATACTGCTGCTGATGTTCGTTACCGTTAGCTACAAAACCATAAAGGCCGGCCTTAATAACCCCATAAAGTATCTGAGAGACGAATAATTTGCTACCTATTTCATCTGTATAAAATTGTTTTTCAGCGGCCAGATGGAATAGCTCTACTGCGTCAGAATGAAACATCGCTCCCTAAAGAACCTTATTCATTCCGTTGGGTATGGCGTTCCTTATGGCTATTTCATCTGTATAAATTGTTTTTTAGCGGCCAGATGGAATAGCTCTACCGATTCGGGATGAATATTTCGATTCTCAACGATTTTATTCATACCGCTGGGTATGGTACTCCTTATGGCTATTTCATGTGTATAAAATTGTATTAAGTCGGCCACCGGTTCGCCGGAGCGATGGAATAGCTCTGCCGTTTCGATTTAAATATTGATTCGTAAACAGTTCATTCTTTTTTTCTTAAGTATGGCGTCGGTTATAGCTATTTCATTTGCTTCAGAAAAGGCCACCTTTCTCTCAGGTGGTTTTTTCTTTGTCAAAGTGGTGGTTGAACGCCCTACCTGTCCAAAAAATCGTTAGCTTTATTCTCTCATCCTCTATGGAATTTTTTAGTAAAGAATAAGCCCTATGCAAATTTCGGATGTCAAGGGGTGTGCCAGCTTATCCAACGGCGTATCTATGCCCTATTTTGGGTTGGGTGTATTTCAGGCAAAAGACGGCAAGGAAGTAATAAATGCCATCGACACTGCGATTGAAAATGGCTACCGGCTAATTGACACCGCGGCATTATACGGCAATGAAAAAGGCGTAGGTGAAGCAGTGCGGAAGTCACCGGTGCCGCGGAATGAAATATTCGTAACCAGCAAAGTATGGAACTCGGACCAGGGCTATGACAAAACGCTGAAAGCCTTTGATAAGAGCATGAGCCGGCTGAAATTTGACTATCTTGATCTGTACCTGATCCACTGGCCGGTAAAATCGAAATACAAAGAAACATGGAAGGCGCTTGAAAGGCTTTATGCAGAAAAACGTATCAGAGCCATCGGAGTCAGCAATTTTTTAGTTCACCACCTCGAAGACCTAAAATCGACTGCTGAAGTAATGCCAATGGTAAACCAGTTTGAGTTCCATCCTCATTTGGTGCAGCCAAAATTGCTCGATTATTGCAAAAAAGAAAAAATTCTTCCGGAGGCATGGAGTCCTTTGAAGCAGGGGTTGATACTCGACGACGACATGCTGCAAGATTTAGGCAAAAAATACAAAAAGACTTCAGCCCAGATAGTGCTCAGGTGGAATTTGCAGAAGGGTGTGGCCACTATTCCCAAAAGTGTAAATCAGAGCCGCATTGTTGAAAATGCCAGTATCTTCGATTTCAGCCTTTCACCCGACGATATGCGCAAAATTGATCGACTCGACAAACATCAGCGGGTTGGTGCCGATCCGGACAACTTCCATTTTTGATCTCATTCAAATGAAAAACGAGCAACCTCAACCCGTAGAAGTAAAGGGCAAATCGCTGGTATGCAATCACTGCGGCCACGATCATTTTTGGCAAAAGAATGTACTGCTCAACACCAGAACTGCCAGCTTTTTCAATTTCGACTGGGCCAACAGAAATGCTGTAACTTTTATTTGTGCCGAATGTACCTGCATTCACTGGTTTTATGGTTAAAAAAGGACAGGCAAACTGCCCGTCCTTTTAAAATTCAACCTTCGAATTATCAGGCAGGCAGGGTTTCCCTTGCTGCCCTGTCAGGATCATTCTTCACTTCGCAGGTGTCGTTCAGTATCATTGTCTCGCCATTTTCGGCAGTATACCTTGGCCACGACGGCAAGGCACCGCCATTCGGATCTCCGGTGCGCATAAACGATAGCAGCGATGCCGTCATCTTTTCGCTCAATTTTTTCGGCCTACTGCCGCCACCGGTGTGGGTGTACATGCGGTCGGTGTTGCTGTACCAGAAGCAGATATCGATACAATGGAAAGCCCGCATACGGCCATCGTAGAGAGGGGGCTCCCACCCAAACCAAGCCAGGTAAACAGGCGCCTGCTGAGCTGCCTTTGCATTGGATGTTTTAATAGCCCCCTGCCTGTTGGAAGCTACCAATGCCCAAATTTCAGCCGGCTTGGCATTCGGAAAGGTGGCCTGGTAGGCATTCACAATTTTTTCCGTGTCGTCGCCAAACCGTGGCTTCAGCTTCTCCACTACGCCCGGCAGGTCGAGGGCTTCAAGCTCGGCGCTGGTGCGGGTTGGCGACCACTCGTGAAAAGTGGTGCAAACCATTAGCGGCATATTGGCACCTGCCCCGTCGGCAAAAAATTCGCCTTTAGGTAAATGCACGCCATCTGCAACCGGGCCAAACCCGCCGCGCATACTGCCCGAAGATAGGCCGTCTTTTCTGGATTTTTCGAGCGCCCGGTATGCGATATCGAGATACTCCCGCCAGGAGATCTCCTGAATTTTGTCGATGGTTGCAGCTGTAAGCCCGGCTTCTTTTATAACATACTCCCCAAGCTTTTGGGAATAACTCTGGTCGATGCCCGTGAGCATTGAGCCACTAAGTGCCACGCCTTTATGCACCAACTGCTGGGCAGCAGGCATGGCCATGGCAGCCGTTACTTTCGCTCCGCCACCCGACTGGCCCATGATGGTGACGTTAGCAGGGTCTCCGCCGAAATTGGCGATATTGTCGCGCACCCACTCCAGCGATGCCACAATGTCGAGCATGCCCACATTGCCCGATGCTGCGTACTTTTCTCCGCCCACGCCCGACAAATCGGTGAAGCCGATTGGCCCGAGCCGGTGATTGATGGAAACAAAGACTACGTCGCCCTTTTTGCTAAAGTTTTCGCCATGGTAGCCGTCTTGCTCAATCGCATTGCCGTTGGTAAACCCGCCTCCATGCAGCCAAACCATTACCGGCCTTTTCTTGCCGTCGTTTACAGCGGGCGTCCATACGTTCAGGCGCAGGCAGTCTTCGCTTACGTCGTCGTAGTTCCAGTGGTCGGCGAAAGAATAATGTACATTGGCATAGCGGTTGTCCATAATTTGCGGCGCGGTGTTGCCCCACCAAATAGTTGGTTTCACGTCCGTCCATGGTTCCGGCTTTTGTGGTGGCATAAACCTGTTTTTTCCGGACGTATCGGCGCCGTATGGAATACCGAGAAAGGTGTAAACGCCATTGAGAATGTAGCCTCTCACCTTTCCATGGGCCGTGTCGGCTATGGCAATATCGTCGCCAATAAACAGAAACTGCTCGTCGTCATCAGCTTTAGCTTCCGTTTTGTTGGCAGTAGCTTCACAGGAAGTAAGGGGCATGGCCGCGGCCAAACCTATACCGGCAGTACCGAGGCCCATTTTTTGAAGAAAGTCACGTCTTTTGGTGTTCATGGTAAGTGTGTTTGTAAGTAGCGATTGTGTTCCCCAAGTTAAAATAGAAAGATAATCCGGCTTTTCAATGTGTCAGGTAGACATATTATACGAGTGGATGCCCTTTAAACTAAACTTCCATCTCCAGCAATGCCGAGCTTAAACTCTTGCCGTGGGTGTCGATTGTTAGGGAGGTGGTGACACCGCCCATTAGAGCATTTTCGCACACAAACAGCAGCGACGAAATGTTGGGGAGCTCGTACCGTGTCACTTCTCCGGCTACAATTGACGCCAGGTGCTCTTTTACTTTTGCCGCTGTTACTTTTTCGCAAAGCACGGCATAATCCTCCTCATTGTATGGAATTAGCGACAATGTGAGCGTATTACCCTTGTCGCCAGCCCTGCTGTGAGCTATTTCGTAGAGTTTCTTCATGCGGAAAATACTGTTAAACCGGCTGTGACACTTTCCCGCGGCAGCAATACCGACACTATACCGATCACTTCATTTACATACTTTCTAACGCCTCCTCCTCCAGCGGGTCCGTTGGTGTAAAGCGCTTCAACTTCCTCTCCCACCCGGGCTGCTTGCGCAGCGCTGACTGCCTTTCCGGCCACCCTCAGCCTTATCTCGTATGGTTCGCTTTCTGCAAAGAATGAGGTGCGATGGACGGAGTTAATTCCCACGAGGTCGATCCTTATTCCTTCAACCTCGCCAACCAGTCTTTCCTTTACAATTTCTCCTGCCAGCATAGCCCTGGCTACCGCATTGCTTCCAGCATACGAAATCTCGCCTTCACCCAGATAAAACGCCTCGTAGCCAACACTCACTTTATATGTCGAAGGTCGCTGTTTACCTGTCCCTCCGGTTACCTGCACTTTGTTTGGTCCCACTTCCTTTAAATGCACCGAGGTAAAATCTGCAATTACATCCGGTGTGAAGTACTCGTAAGGGTTTACCACTTCATACAATAACTGCTCCTTTGCTGTTTGCAGGTTAATTACGCCGCCGGTTCCTTCCACTTTGCTTATAACTGCTGAGCCATCGGCTGCTACGTCCACAAAAGGATGTCCTAAATGAGCAGGGTCGGGCACGTCTTTTTTCCCTGGGTCCATAAAGTAGCCGCCGGTTATCTGTCCCGCACATTCCATCAGGTGGCCGATTACGGTGCCTTTGCCCATGAGGTCGTAATTGCTTGTGTTCCAGCCAAACTCATACACCATGGGCGCCAGAAAAAGTGAAGGATCGGCCACCCTGCCGGTGATAATTATGTCGGCGCCCGATTCCAAAGCCGGCAAAATGGCTTCTACACCAATATAGGCATTGGCTGAAATAAGCTTGCCAGCTGCTATCAACGGCTTGCCGGTTTCCATGGCGGGCTGCTCCGGATCGATATTGGCAAATACATTGTCGCCCGTTACGGCCGCTACTTTTACCTGCAAACCCGACCTTCTTGCCAATTCAATAACCTTGTTTGCAGCAGCCAAAGGATTGGCCGCCCCCATGTTGGTGATCAAACGAATCTTGTTTTTGGTAAGAAGTGGCAGCAGCAGCTCAATCCGGCGTTCCAGCAGCGGATCGTAGCCTTTAGAAGGGTCCTGCTTTTTGCGCTTTTGAGCCAGGGCGATCGTTCGTTCAGCGAGGCACTCCAACACCAGGTAGTCCAGCGCACCTTTTTCAGCAAGTACCACCGCGGGATCGAGCCTGTCGCCGGAAAAGCCTGCACCGCAGCCTATGCGTATTTTGTTTTTCATAAGCTTATTACACCCATTAGCACCGCTACAAATAATATGACCATAGATACCAGGAAAGCCAGCGGAATGGTTTTGCGCTGATGCTCACCCAAATCTACGCCGGTAAGCCCGATTAGCAGAAATGTGGCGCCTGTGAGCGGACTGACCGGGAAGCCGGTGGTCATTTGGCCGATGATGGCTGCACGACCCACTTCTATTGCCTCGCCATTAAACTGCGTGGCGGTAGCACTCAGCAAAGGCAGTACGCCGAAGTAGAAAGAATCGGGATCGAAAAGAAGGCTGGCAGGCATGCTCAACAACCCGGTGATGAACGCCAGGTGGTTGCCTACCGCCGCCGGTATAAAAGTGACGGCAGCAGTGGCCATGGCTTCTATCATACCCGAGCCCTTCAGAATACCGGTAAAACAGCCTGCAGCAAACAATATACTCGCCATAAGCAGCGCTGCCCTGGCATGTGCATCAATCCGCTCCCGCTGCAACGCAAGGTTCGGGTAATTGACAGTAACCGCCACTACAAACGACAGGATGAATACTACATGCGGTGGTGCCATGGCGCTAACAAGTGCAGCAACGGCTGCCAAAATCAACGCCAGATTGAAATAAAGCAGCTTTGGGCGGGCCAGGGCATTTGCTTCGGGAGCATGCACCGCGGCCATCCCCCCTGCTACGGAGGCAATTCGTTTCCGCTCCTTCATACCCAGAAACCAGGCAATGATCAACACGGCAATGAGACCGCTTAAAACCGGGATAAGCAGCGGGTTGAACAACGCCGTGACGGGAACCTCAAGCGCAGTAGCTGCCCTGATGGTGGGGCCACCCCACGGCAGTATATTCATAGTGCCGGCTCCTAAGGCAACTACAGTTGCCAGTGTGGTCCGGCGCATTCCCAATGCATCGTAAAGCGGGAGCATGGCAGGTACTGTTACAAGGAAGGTAACGGCACCCGAGCCATCGAGATGAACGATCATAGCAAGAACGGCAGTAACAACGGTGATTCGTGCCGGGTCGTTGCCGGCGGCTCTAAGTAAACGGGCTATGATCGGCTGAAAAGTGCCGGCGTCCATCAGCACACCGAAAAAAAGGATGGCAAAGATAAACATGACCGCCGTGGTGGAAATGCCCCTGATCCCTTCGGTAATGAAGGTCATGATTTCGGTAGTGAAACCAGCCATAAGTGCCGTAGCCACCGGCACCAGCACGAGTGCCACAACAGGCGAAAGCGATTTGGTCATCACCAACACCAGTAAAGCCACAATGGTAAGCAGTCCGAGAAGCGCCAGCATGCAGTTATTTTAAGAGAATTTGCGAATACAAAAATTCAAGCGCCGCATGGTCGGGAATCGCTTTTGCTTCCAGGGTATCTCCCATTATCATCACATGCTTTTCCCCTGCTGTGTATGCCGGCCACACAGGAAGCCCCGGTCCGTTTGGATTCCCGTGTTTCACAAAATTGGCCCAATATTCCGACATCGATTTTTCGAGCGTTCTGTCGGTTTGTTCCCACGGCCGGTCTACAAACTCCAGGTTATTGTAGGTATAAGGAACCTCCCCGGTATGAAACGCACCGAATTTGGCATACTGGCCTGTTCCCGGCACTTTTCGGGTAAACCGATAAACGTATACCGGCGAAATTCCCTGTGCGGCATGAGTATTGGCCCATGTGTAATTCTGGGCACCAAAAATCATATCCCTTGCAACGTTGTACTGGGACTTCGAAGCCTCCGCATCATCGGCTGCCGGATAAAAAGAAAGAAAGGCTTCAGCATTTTCACTGTGCTGCTCCTTCACCTGCTGCCTGTAGTCGGCAGCATTCTTTACCGGGCCAAAGAGCAAGCCCTCATCCTCGTTCCAACCTGTAAGCAAGCTGACCTGATTTTGCTTGCCTGCGGCGAAAATGTCCACAATGTGAGTTGGGAGAACATAGCCATCGACAATCGGTCCGCCCATTCGCTGGCCCTTCATCAGCTCCTCCGCTGGTTTCTTCCTTAGCTCTGCTATTGTAGAAACACCCATGGATTTTGCCAGCTCCACACCCGCTTTTTCAGCCTGCTCAAGCTTCAGCTGGCTTCTTGAAAAGCTGGCACCACTTTGGGCTATTGCCTTTTTAAAAAGCCCTTTTGCCAGCGGTGAGGCCACCAGGCAGTTTACACTCATCGCACCCGCCGACTGCCCGGCGATGGTTACATTGGCCGGGTCGCCACCAAATGCCGCAATATTTCCCTTCACCCACTCAAGAGCTGCTACCTGGTCCATCAGCCCGTAATTGCCTGAAGCGTTGTTTTCCGATCCCCGGCTAAGGTCTGGATGCGCCAGAAAGCCAAAAATGCCTACCCGGTAGTTGATGCTTACAAACACGATACCCTTTCGCGCCATGGCCTCACCATCGTAAATGGGCACTCCGCTGCCACCACTCACGAAGCCACCGCCATATATCCACACCAGCACCGGCCGCTTATCGTCGGCTGATTTTGCGCCTGTCCACACATTTAGGTACAGACAGTCTTCACTGATAGGCTCTTCGGGGATCAGAAACTCCTGGCTCCACATGCTAAAGGGCACGGGCTTCGCCTGCATGGGGCTTGGCCCAAAAGCGGAGCAGTCCCTAACACCCTCCCAAGCCGCCGCCGCTTGCGGTGCCTTCCAGCGAAGTTCGCCAACAGGCGGCGCTGCGAAAGGAATGCCTTTGAAGCTGGTAATGGCCCCGTCGGCCGTCCTTACTCCGGCGACTTTGCCGGCAGTGGTTTGAGCAATGTGAATGGATTGCCCCGTGGTTGCGACGGTGTTGAATATAAATGCTGCCAGAAAAACGGCCAGGTGCAGTGCGCGTAGGTTCATGGTAATGCTTTATTGAACTTTAATGATAGTAAATTAATGCGAATGCGTCAACAGTACACATTAAAAGCAGGTAATAAAAAAAGCTCCAGAGGCTTTGGCTTCTGAAGCTTTTAGTGCGGATTGCTATGGCTACTATGCTGCCTTCAATCCACTCAAATTAATTGCCAGCGCTCAAGGGCGGCGCTTCCGTATTCAAAAACTGTATTTCGCTGATTTGCACCAGTATCTGATCGGCGCCTGCCTTTTCGTTTCTGAACACAAAATATACATCGTGCACACCTTCTACAGACTCAAGCTTTGCCTGAACCTGGGTGTTCCGCATTCTCCTCCACATTACCGGGTCCACACCTTCAGGCGGACGACCGAAGCCAACTTGTTTAGGTGCAGCATTGCCCGTGGTGCCAATCAACCGGCCATCGGGGGCGTCGATGCGCACTTCCACATAGCCGCCGGCAGCACCGGAGCGTGGCGTGGCCATCAGGAACAGGTCAATTTGCTTCAGTCCGGTCATATCAATACCTTCATAAGCAATGTGAGAGCCATCTCCTACCATGAAGAAAGAGGTGCCGGGGGTAGTGAGCAGTTGCACGCCTTTTCGAATAGTTGACAGTTGCGGGTCGAGAAACGGGTTTCGCAGCGCAACAAAAGCTTCGCCCGAAAGGGCAGTCACGCCGTTGGCACCTTTATCGGTATAGGAAGCACGTAGCAAATAGCCTCCGAGGCCGTTTTCACCTTCAGGCACTTGCGGTGTAATAGCTCCGGCTAGGGGAAGTACTTCTTCCGTTGGTTTGGCATCAAGCATTCCCAAAATAAAACGCACCATGCGTTTGGCGTCGTCGGGGCTCAGTTGCGGATGGGCGCTCATTGCGTGCTCTCCCCATACGCCACTGCCGCCATTTATTACCTTGCCGGCAAGCTTGTCCACATTGGCGTCGGTAAACTCGTATTTTTCCGCTACGGCTTCATAGCTTGGCCCAATAGACGGCTTATCGTATTGGTGGCAAGATTTACAATCGCTCGACTCGATAAGGTTTTTGCCTATAGCCAGCGAAGCCATCGACTCGGCCCCGCTTTGCTTGGCAGCTACTTCAATTGGATCGAATCCCGACGGTACATAGTCGAAGGTAATGGCTACTTCGTCAGCTTTTATTTTTCCATCTGTTGTGCTTCCGTCTTCCTTGTCGCTCACCGACACCTCATAGCCGAGTGATTTTTCTCCGAAATAGAAGCTTCTATTGGCCCCTTTGAAGTCGATAGCAACAACCGGTGGTTCGTTGCCGGCCACAACATCAAACGACGCCATGTTTTTCTCCCCTTTGGTATCGGTTACTGTAAGGCTCACCAGGTAGTTGCCGGCTTCTTCGAAAGTAAAGGAAGGGTTGGCTTCATTAAAGGTTTTATTTACCCCTTTATCAGAGCTCACCCGCCATTCGAATTTCAGCTTTTCTTTGTCGTAATCGTCGTAGTCGAGCGTGCCTTCAGACGAAAGCTGTGCGGCAAAAGGGACTGCACCAGCCTTTTTATCGGCACTAGCAGCTACAATCGGCTTGCGGTTGCCGCCGTTGTACTCTATGCGTACCAGGCGAGAATTGGCGTTGCCCCTAAACCATGCGCTGCCGTATTCCAGCACGTACAAATCGCCGTCGGGCCCAAAATCCATGTCGATGGCACTGGAGAAATTCTCATTTGGGAGAAAGCGTTCCATTGAGACATAGTCGCCATTTTCATCCATCGTCACCGCCATTATCCATCCCCTCATGAATTCTACAATGAGCCATTTTCCTTCGAAATAAGCCGGGAAAGGCCGCTTGGCCCCTTTGAAATCCGCCTGGCGGTAAACAGGCCCGCCCGTAGCACTTCTTCCGGAGCTTCCCACCAGCGGAAATTTGTCGGAGGGGCCATACGGATAATAAATCATGGCTGGCACCACAGGCGTAGGCAGTTCCCTTAGCCCCGTGTTGTTCACCGATTCGTTTACCGGCTTGTTCACGTCATAAGGTTCACCATATGTTTCGTTTACATGATCGTGCCGGTTGTACGGCTGGTTGTCGGCAATAAAGTAAGGCCAGCCGAAAAAGCCAGGGCCTTTGGCCTGATTGAACTCGTCGTAACCGCGAGGGCCCCATACCGAATCAACAGAGGCGTCGGGGCCAACTTCCCCCCAATACAGGTAGCCGGTTTTGCTGTCAATTGTAGGCCTCCAGGGGTTTCTGTGACCCATGGTG
>CBFGTI010000056.1:0-32877 GCA_965651695.1 uncultured Imperialibacter sp.
CGATAAACGTCGCTCGATTTCGAACGATGTGCTGCCTGCGATCGTCTATCGGAAGACGGCTACTTTCCGCCCGCTGCTGCACACTCCTGCGCCTGCGACCGTCAACAGCCAGCTCTATTAGTGCCTGCTGATAGGATAACAAACCAATGTCGGTAATTTGCGATAACATATTGGCTTTTCACCTGATTCAAATATCAAGTCGCTGTATAAAAAGCCCTTCTTAAACGAAATGTGCCATCGGCTATCGCCTGTGTACTTCCTGCTGGTGGCGCAATAAGTCCCGAGACAGATTTCCATGCCAGCCTCTCTATTTGAAGCCGGGCACTGACACCGATTACAACTTACCGATCACCAACAACCCACCGCCTCCTGCCGCTTCTACACTCCATACCGCTCCTTCAGGATATTCATGTGATGCTGAAAGTGGCCGGCTGTAATGAAAACAAGCGCTCTTACCGATACAGCGTTTCCGTTGGCCCGCCCTGACCGGCCCAGCTCCTTTTCGCCAAAAGTGCTGTAAAGCAGTACGTTTGCCCTTCTGATGCATATCATGTGGCGTAACAGTTCCTTTTCGCTTACTTTATCAAAATCACCGCTTTTCACGTATTCATTTTCATCAAATCCGGGCAGCTCATTTTTATCTCCCCTGCCAAAACACAGGGTGCGAAAAGAGAAAACCCGCTCAGCGTCAATCATGTGGCCGAGCACCTCTTTTACCGACCACTTACCTTCGGCGTACCGGTGCAGCCATGTTTCGGCACTGGCATTTCCTAGTCTTGCCTCCAATTCGCTTAACTGGTCTTCAAGAATCTGAAAAATATTTCCGGGGGAAATAGCGTCCACATATTTGTGGTAAAATGCAGGATACTCCTCATAAGATGGTTTTTGCTCCAGTACGGTGGAAACGAGGTATTTTGTCATCGACATAGTGTTTTTTATTTGAACCACTCAGAATACTTAATATAATTACCTGCTGTACGTGCAAATATCTTCCGAAGTTCGTCATCCACGGGTTTAATTTTTTTAGCAGGCACCCCTGCGTAAATAAAACCGCTCTCCACCACCGTGCCTTCGAGAACAACTGCTCCTGCAGCCACCAGCGCTTCCTGCTCAACCACGGCACCATCCATTACAATAGCTCCCATGCCAATCAGCACGCTGTCGTGCAGCGTACAGCCGTGCACTATGGCATTGTGCCCAATAGAAACGTTGTTGCCAATTGCGGTAGAAAACTTCTGATAGGTGCAGTGGACCACGGCGCCGTCCTGTATGTTGGTATTGTCGCCTATGCGTATCGAATTCACATCACCCCTTACCACCGCGTTAAACCACACGGTGCAGTTGTTACCCAACTCCACGTCTCCTACAATCGTAGCATTCTCGGCAAACCAGCAATTGAAGCCGAAGCGGGGGTAAATACCTTTAACAGGTTTTATAAGGGCCATAGGAGTTTTTATTTGAGTATGCAAACATACAGGGAGGGTTATAGTTTGCCAAATGAACGAACCTTCTGCTTATCCGATCGCATAGGCTGAGCATAGCTTCGGTAGATTTTGTGTAAACCAGGCAGGCAACTCCTCAAAAGGCAAAATATCAACAATCTTGGCACTAACCGTATGCAACAATACCCGATGATTTGTTTCGGATGTGTCCACTACTAGCAAATTATCTACCACCGTATAATAGAGGTCCAGCTTATGGAGATTACCGAAATAATTTGCTTCAAGTTCGTGCCGCGCAACAAAATGGCCGCCATCACGCACTCTGTCTATTACCCGCATTTCGGATAACTCAGGACTGCTCAGTCCTAAAAAAACAACGTGAATCCTGTAACCGCTTCGCTTAAATTTTATTGGGACATCCCATGTAGCGTCATTGGTGAAATGACCTTCGTAAGCGAATGATTGGCTATTGGTAAGAGCGTCGGCAACCAATTTCTCAAATCGTTCGATTAGCCATTGATAAGCAATTTTTTTTGCCTCCTTATGAGACCGGGTGACGGCTGGAAACAGCTCTTTTACCCTCTGCATATATAATTTATCCCCATCGAAAACGCCTCCGGGCGTCTGAAACTGTTCAGGTAAGTAGCTGGGACCTATGGAGGACTTACCCGCGCCATTGGAACCCATTATTATATGCAAGTCAGCCACTAGAAACGCTCAAGATCGAACCTTCTTCTTATATTGGTTCCCTCTATATCAGACAACTCTCTTACTACAACAAAATCACGACGATCTTGCGAAAGCGTGACCAGCTTTATCTTACCATCAGGAAATTCCAGATAGCAGAAATTTTTTGGCAGCTCCCGAGAGTTAATCATAAAAGGTTTCCCCTGGTTAAGCTTGGTTGCTCTTAATTTTCTAACTGCCGCAGTGCCTATAGTGTCTAGCTGCAAAAAGCTTTTTTCACTCATACAACAAATGTAAGAAATTTCAATAGTTGTATATTCCGAACATTGGATTCTTTTATTTTCCTGCCATTCTGTCATTTTCGTAGTCAATCACTAACTTTGCAGCCTGATAGAAACACAGCGACGTGCAAAAATGGATCGACTGATTAACGACATTGACATAATAACTCCTGCGGAGGCTGCAAGCACCGCCTCCGCCGATTTACCTGCAGAGGATAAGGACGTAACGCATGAGGTGTGCGAAACGGTAAAGGTTTCCCGGGAGGCCAATAATCCGGCTGCGCGCAAAATGTATATTGAATCGTACGGCTGCCAGATGAATTTTTCTGACAGCGAAATTGTGACCTCCATTTTGCAAAAAGAAGGCTTCGACACCACGTCATCATTCGACCACGCCGACCTGATTCTTTTAAATACCTGCTCCATTAGGGAAAAAGCCGAGCAAACTGTAAGAAATCGCCTCGTTCATTTTCAGGCAGTAAAAAAACGCAGGCCAGAGGTGCTGATTGGCGTACTCGGCTGTATGGCCGAACGCCTGAAATCTAAGCTGCTGGAAGAAGAAAAAATTGTAGACCTGGTGGTTGGCCCCGACGCTTACCGCGACCTCCCCAGCCTGGTGCTGCAAGCCGACGACGGACACAAGGCAGTAAACACTTTCCTCTCCCGTGAGGAGACCTATGCCGACATTAGCCCGGTGCGGTTAAACTCCAACGGCATCACAGCCTTTATTTCTATTATGAGAGGCTGCGACAATATGTGCTCTTTTTGTGTTGTGCCATTTACCCGCGGAAGAGAACGCAGCAGGGACCCGCACTCTATACTCGAGGAAGCCCGGCAGCTTTTCAACAATGGTTTCAGGGAAGTAACGCTGCTGGGCCAGAATGTAGACAGCTACAAGTGGTCGGCAGAAGAAAACAACAAAGCCAGGCTGGAAGCACAAATGGAAGCCCACCACCAAAGGGCTGACCACGAAGTAGTAAATTTTGCAAATCTGCTGGAAATGGTGGCGCAGGTGCACCCCGACCTTAGAGTTAGATTTTCTACTTCCCACCCCAAGGATATAACCGACGAAGTGCTCTATACCATGCAGAAGTACGACAACATCTGCAAATACATACACCTGCCGGCACAAAGCGGGAACTCGCGGATACTCGAGCTGATGAACCGCACCTACGACCGGGAGTGGTACCTTAACCGCGTGGATGCCATCAGGCGCATACTCGGCGAGGACTGTGGCATTTCGTCCGACATGATAGCCGGCTTCTGTACAGAAACCGAAGAAGAGCATGCCGACACGCTGTCGTTGATGGACTACGTTCAGTTCGACTTCTCGTATATGTTCTTCTATTCGGAGCGTCCCGGCACCCTCGCCGCAAAAAAATATAAGGACGACATAAGCCCTGAAGTGAAAAAAAGGCGCTTGCAGGAAATTATAAGCAAGCAGCAGACAATTTCGCTGCAGCGCAACCAAAGAGATCTTAACCGGGTGCATCGTGTGCTGGTAGAAGGTCCTTCGAAAAAATCGGAGTTGCACCTGCAGGGCCGCAACAGCGCAAATAAGGTGGTAGTGTTTCCCCGCGAAAAGTTTGAAAAAGGCCAATACGTAGACGTGCTGGTAACAGACTGCACCGCAGCTACGCTCATCGGCAATGCGTTGGCATAACTTTCCGGGAATCTAACGAGAATCCAATGGCTGTAAGAGAAGAAGAGATACAAACGATAAAGCAGCGCTTCGGCATCGTGGGCAATAGCCCCGCACTCACCTACGCCATTCAGGTGGCAGTGCAGGTGGCACCTACCGACATGAGCGTGCTCATTACCGGCGAAAGTGGCAGCGGTAAGGAGTCCTTTTCCAAAATCATTCATTCACTCAGCCACCGCAAGCACGGGCAGTTCATTGCCATCAACTGCGGCGCTATCCCGGAAGGCACCATCGATTCGGAGCTGTTTGGCCACGAAAAAGGCTCTTTCACCGGGGCCCACGAGGCACGCAAAGGTTACTTTGAGATGACAAACGGCGGTACTATTTTTCTCGACGAGATTGGGGAAATGCCAATGAACACGCAGGCAAGGCTACTGCGTGTGCTTGAGTACGGCGAGTTTATAAAAGTGGGCTCGTCGAAGGTTCAGAAAACCGACGTGCGGGTGATAGCCGCCACCAACGTAAACCTGCTGGAGGCGGTGCAGAGGAAGAAGTTTCGCGAAGACCTGTACTATAGGCTAAATACGGTGCCTATTTACGTGCCTGCCCTCAGGGAGCGTGGTGAAGATACTGACCTCCTGTTCAGGAAATTCGCTGCTGATTTTTCAGAAAAATACCGTGTCACGCCGATCAAACTCACCCCGGAGGCGAGAGAACTGCTCCTTAAGTTTCGATTCCCCGGCAATATCAGGCAGCTGAAGAATCTGGTAGAACAGATCTCCGTTTTGGAAATGGATCGGGAAATAGGGCCCGAAAAACTATCACATTACCTTCCTCAAACGGAGCACCAGTTGCCTGCTGTTTTTCAGGGCTCCAAAAACGGCGATGGGGGTTTCTCTGAGAGGGACATCCTCTACAAAGTGCTGTTTGATATGAAAAGAGATGTGTCTGAGCTGAAAAAGCTTGTGTTCAGGCTATTGGAGGGCGATGGCAGCAAAACGGAAATACTTCGGGAACATGGCAACCTTTTTGACGACATGGACCAGCAGGTAGTAGATGCCGAAACGGAGAGCCCGGCTCCTTTTCTCTTGCAGCCATCGGCACCGGCACCGGCCAACAAATACGATCCTCGTAAAATTGAGGACATAACCCATGAAACGGAAGACGAATCCGAATCGCTTTCTCTGGAAAAAAAGGAGAAAGAGATGATTGTGCGAGCCTTAATGAAGAACAACAACAAACGCAAATATGCCGCCCAGGACCTGGGCATTTCCGAACGGACGCTTTACAGAAAGATCAAGCAGTATGAGATTGAAGATTTTTAGTACCTTCCTCTTTGCAGGCCTTTTTGTTTGCACCTCCGGTTGTGGAGTGTACTCTTTTACCGGCGCCAATATTTCGCCCGACATAAAGACTATCACTATTGAGACGTTTTACAACAACGCTGCACTCGGTCCTTCAAATATGAGCGTGTTGTTTACCGAAAAACTGAAGGATTATTTTCAGAAAAGCACCAGCCTTGTGCTTGTACAAGACGAAGGCGACCTGCAGATTGACGGCACGATAGAAAACTACACCCTTACGCCCGTGGCACCTACAGCCAACGACGAACGGGGCATAGGCTACTCAGCCTTGACGCGAATTACCATTTCGGTTAAGGTAAACTACACCAACACACAAGACGACGCCTTTAACTACGCCAACAGAACGTTTTCTTTCTATCGCGATTTCGATCAAAATACAACGGACCTCTCCGCCAACGAACAGGCATTTGTGGAAGAAATATTCGATCAGATCGTGCTCGATATATTCAACAGCTCTGTGGCAAATTGGTAATTTTTCATATCTTTAAAATTGGCTTTAACCTATCGGTTCGTGAACAAAAAAGAAGTACTGCAGGTAATTCGTAATCCCAGGTCGCTTAACGAGGTGAAACTGAGAGAGGTGGAAAAAATAGCCGCAGACTATCCTTATTTCCATGGAGCACACACCCTTGTGGCCATCGGGCACGAAAGGTTTAAGAATCCAAAGTCAAAACTCAGTCTCACCCGGGCCGCCCTGTACTCTACCGACAGGCGATTTCTGCGAGATCTCATTCACAGTGTAACTACAGATGAGTATAGCGAGAAAGAACCGATTGCGTCCGAACATGAGGCTGTTCAACCCGAGGCAGCCGGAGCCGAAGCGATTGTGGAGAAGGAGAAGGAAGCGATTGTGGAGAAGGAAGCAGCAGTCGCTGGCACGGCTACAGCGGCACCGCCTGCCGCCGCCGAGCCACCGGTAGAAGCAGCAGAAAAAGAAACGGCTACCGAAGAGCCTGTGGCTGAAACAACGGTTGCACCAAAGAAATCGAAGTTTCATGTTGCAGACGAGCTCCGGGAGGACCTTGAGGAAAAAGACCTGAACGAAGTACTTTACCTCAGCCACGACGACCTGCTGAAGGAGGTTTTCCTGAATCTTGAGGAGCTAAAAAAATCAAAGTCCCACTACCTCGAAGTTGAAAAGCAGATTGAAGACGCTGAGTTTGAGGAGGCACAGGCCAATGCTGTAGAAAAAGCCACGAAAAATCAGCTAAGTGAAAGAAAAACAGAGACGAAGCCGAAAGCAAAAAAAGGTAAGGCAGCCGCTAAAGATACGGCCCCGTCGCCGGCGGAAAACGGCGACCCTGTAGTAAAAAAAATAAAGCAAAACGAGATTATTGAGGAGTTTATAAAGAAAAACCCCAGTATCAAAACTCAAACCACCGAAAGCGGGAAACCAGCCCCTGTAGACCTTTCTGCCCCGAGCCAAAAGCTTAAAGACGACTTGGTTACAGAAAATCTTGCTCTCATTTATATCAAGCAAGAAAGAAAAGACAAAGCCATCCAGGTTTACAAGAAATTAATTTTGAAGTTTCCCCAGAAAAAGTCTTACTTTGCGGCTCAAATAAAAGAATTACAAAAATAGCCCTACATGTTAGCAATTATTATTGGTCTAGTTATACTAGCTTCTCTCTTGTTGGTGTTGGTAGTGCTGGCGCAGAACTCCAAAGGAGGAGGACTTTCCAGCCAGTTTGGCGGTGCTGGTGCCAGCCAGGTAATTGGTGTGAAAAAAACAGGAGACTTCCTTGAAAAAGCTACCTGGGGTTTGGCGGTGGCCATTATGGTTCTTACGCTTTCAACAAATTTCTTTTTAGATACCGCTGCACCCAACTCGGGAGTAAGCAGCCCCAACATAGAAAGGGCTCAGGAAAAGACTTTGATGCCTTCGCTCCCCACGCCTGACGAAGGAAACGAAACTGAGGAAGCTCTTCCCCTGGATACTGATACTACTTCCAACTAAGAGGATCTTCTCTTATCGAAAAAGCCCATTGAATCGTATTCGATGGGCTTTTTTATTACCACGGCACTGTTGTTATCCCGCAACCAGTCTCCCTGGTTTCACGCTCTCTGGCATCAGGCTATGGTAATGTTTTGCACCAGCATGCGTTTAGCCACCGGAAGCAGCGTTTCGGGCAGTGGAAAAAACTGCTTGCTCACCACAGCAAAAGTGGCAGGGTTGGGCAACTCCCGAAACCTTTTTACAAGCTTCATTTTAATATGCTCAAATGTGTTTCCGAGGGTTCTTTCTTCCTTTTTCAGAAACTGGGTATGCACTCCTCTGAATTTTTCATTTGCCTGCTCAAAAAACGTGAGTTGATATTGGTATATACTCACATCGCTACTCACATCCTGCTGTATAAACAGGTACCCCTCATTGGTATAAATGGGTGTGAGCCCTACCGGAACAAACTCCACATTTTTTTCCACAAACTCGTATATCTCCCTCCCCTCTTCCAGGGCGGTTTTCAGCTTAGGCACAGCAAACTCCATAATATCCTCAATCTCCTTCATCATCTCGTCGTCTTGCACCAGCCGCTTATAGGTGACTTCCAGCCTGGCAAAATCAGCCTTTGATATCGACTTCGGAAAATTCTCAAAAATCAGCGACTTGTTCTTTTTTAAAGTCACCAGGTTTTGGTAATGAAACACCATATCCGACATAAATGGATACAGCTTCTGCTCGTTGAAGTTTTCCTTCACATTCTTAAGATAGGCAAGCAGAATATACTTCTTATACTCAAAATCAATTAGCCCATCGGTTATCCAGTCCATCTTCAATTGCTCCATACATAGATCGATTTAATTACAAAATATAAAAAGGAGTGCGGAATGATTCAAGTCAGATATAAAATAATCAAGACCAGAAATTATTATATGGTTTGGCGTTACTCCGACGTTACAGGTCTTTACACCTCCATTATGCCATCCTAACATTTACGTTACCGTGACAGCGGCAACAATCCTGCCACGGCACATGAAAATTTGTCAGTGAGGTTGTCATAAATGCAAGCCGACCCTGCCAGTAAAAGTGAGAAACTGTCGGAATTGGCAGGGTTTAAGACGAAAATGAAGGATGGCATAGGATGTGCAAAGGGGCACACAGAGATATTATTTAGTAACCACTAAAAATTCAAAAACCAATATGTCAAAAGTAAACTTTAAACCATTAGCAGACAGAGTGCTGGTACAGCCAGCTCCTGCAGAAGAAAAAACAGCTTCTGGCATCATCATTCCCGACACTGCTAAGGAGAAGCCACAGAAAGGTGAGATCGTGGCTATTGGCACCGGCAAAAAAGATGAGCCTATCAATGTAAAAGTTGGTGATCAGGTGCTATATGGCAAGTACTCAGGCACTGAAATCTCCATTGATGGCAAAGACTACCTTATCATGAGAGAGTCTGACATTTTTGGGGTAATCTAATCCAATCCAAACATTCATAATCTGTAAAAAGTAAAAACAGAAAACTATGGCAAAAGAAATTTTCTTTAATACCGACGCAAGAAACAAACTGAAGAAGGGCGTTGACACACTTGCTAACGCAGTAAAAGTAACCCTCGGTCCTAAAGGCCGCAATGTAATTCTTGACAAAAAATTTGGTGCACCCACTGTAACAAAAGACGGTGTGTCTGTAGCGAAAGAAATTGAGCTAAAAGACCCTATCGAAAATATGGGCGCTCAGTTGGTAAAAGAAGTAGCCTCTAAAACTGCCGATGCGGCTGGTGATGGTACTACTACTGCTACCGTACTCACCCAGGCAATTTTCCAGATCGGTATCAAAAACGTAGCAGCAGGTGCCAACCCAATGGACCTGAAGCGTGGTATCGACAAGGCGGTTGCTGCTGTAGTTGAGCACCTGAAGCGTCAGTCAAAAACCATCGGCAACTCAAGCGAAATCGCGCAGGTAGCCGGCATTTCTGCAAACGGCGATGCTGAAATTGGCAAAATGATTGCCGATGCGATGGACAAAGTTGGTAAAGACGGTGTAATTACTGTAGAAGAGGCCAAAGGCACTGAAACAGAAGTTAGAACCGTAGAAGGTATGCAGTTCGACCGTGGTTACTTGTCTCCTTACTTTGTGACTAACACAGAGAAAATGGAAGCCGAACTCGACAACCCTTACATCCTCATCTACGACAAGAAGATCAGCAGCATGAAGGAGTTGCTTCCTATACTCGAAGCTACAGCACAAACTGGCAAACCTCTGTTGATTATATCTGAAGACGTAGACGGCGAAGCACTTGCTACGCTTGTGGTGAACAAGATCCGTGGTGCGCTGAAAGTAGCTGCCGTTAAGGCTCCTGGCTTTGGCGACCGCAGAAAAGCAATGCTCGAAGATATCGCTATCCTTACCGGCGGTACTGTAATTTCAGAAGAGAGAGGATACAAGCTGGAAAATGCTACGCTTGACTACCTTGGCCGTGCAGAAAAAGTAAACATCGACAAAGACAATACTACTATTGTTAATGGCGCTGGCTCTCCTGAAGATATCAAGGGCAGAGTGAATCAAATCAAATCGCAGATTGAATCGACTACCTCCGACTACGATCGTGAGAAGTTGCAGGAGCGTTTGGCTAAGCTTTCAGGTGGTGTTGCCATCCTTTACATAGGCGCAGCTACCGAGGTAGAGATGAAAGAGAAGAAAGACCGTGTAGATGATGCGCTCCACGCTACAAGAGCAGCCGTACAGGAAGGTGTAGTTGCCGGTGGTGGTGTTGCGTTTATCCGCGCTATCGAGTCTCTCAACGGAATCAAGACCGCTAACGAAGATCAGACAATCGGTGTTAACATCATCCGTATGGCACTGGAGGCTCCTCTGCGTACAATCGTTGAAAATGCAGGGGGAGAAGGTTCTGTAATCGTTCAGAAGATCAGAGACGGCAAAGATGACTTTGGTTATAACGCCGCTACTGACACATACGAGAACTTGTTCAAGGCTGGCGTAATTGACCCTACGAAGGTTACTCGTCTTGCCCTTGAAAACGCCGCTTCAATTGCTGCACTTCTGCTTACTACCGAAGCTGTAGTAGCCGAAAATCCGGAAGATGAAAAACCTGCTCCGGCTATGCCAGGTGGCGGAATGGGCGGCATGATGTAATACCCGCTTAAAAGTAGACAACAAAAGGCTCTCCCTCCCGGGAGGGCTTTTTTTGTTTTATAAACTTGCAAAACCTAACCAAAGTGGCTGCATCTTTCGGCTTAGCTACTCCATCACACAAATAATTAAGGCAGAAGGCACAACTAGCAGCCAGGCACAATTCCGGCGAAAGCACCCTGTTTTTTCCTTCAAAAGAGATTTCTTAGCTGACTGTGCATGTAAAATATTTTTTTGTTTCCATCTTTGTCCATACAATATGTGTCAATAGAGGCACGTTTACTTCCGTCAACCGTCACTTTTTAACCTATGAAACAACTACTGACAACCAGTGTTTTATGCCTGCTTTATTTTTCAACATTCGCTCAATCAAAAACGATCTCCGGCTATATAAGAGATGCGGAAACAGGTGAAAACCTGATTGGTGCCAATATTTTTGACAAGGCCACACTAAAAGGAACTACTTCTAACAAATTTGGCTACTACTCACTTTCACCCGGACAAGACCAGGTGCATTTGATCTTTTCCTACGTCGGCTATCTGCCCAAAGACACACTGGTACAACTGACCGGCAATGTGGAGCTCACAGTCCACCTTATTCCGCAGAGCATCCTCGATGAAATAGTAGTGACCGCCGAGGAAGATTTGGTAGACATGCCACAGATGAGCCGTATAAACGTGCCCATTGAGCAGATTAAGTCGCTGCCTGCCCTGGCAGGGGAAGTGGATGTATTTAAAGCGCTGCAGCTTATGCCGGGTGTTCAGTCCGGCTCGGAGGGCAGCAGCGGCCTGTATGTGCGTGGCGGCGGGCCCGATCAAAACCTGGTGCTTCTCGACGGCGTGCCTGTTTACAACGCTGCCCACCTCTTCGGCTTTTTCTCGGTTTTTAACGCCGACGCCATCAACAATGTAGAAATAATTAAGGGTGGATTTCCGGCACGGTACGGAGGCAGGCTCTCCTCGGTTATCGACATTTCGATGAAGGAAGGTAACAACCAGGAGTTTAAGGGTACTGGCTCGGTAGGGCTCATTTCGTCTAAGCTCACGCTGGAAGGGCCGCTGGTCAAAGGCAAATCTTCTTTTATTGTATCCGGAAGAAGGACTTACATCGATCTGCTGGCGCGCCCCATTATCAGAGCCACCACCGACGGTACCGACAAAGCCGGCTACTTTTTCTACGATCTGAATGCAAAGCTGAACTACACGTTTTCAGATAGAGACAGGATATACCTGAGCACCTACACGGGAGACGACAAGGCCTACAACAAATACAAAGACTTTTACTACAACGGCAACACCCGGTACGACAACGAGGATGAATTCGGGTTGAAGTGGGGCAACATTACAACCGCCTTTAGGTGGAATCACGTTTTTAATCCAAAGGTTTTTAGTAACGTCACCGCCACCTACAGCAGGTATCAATTCGACATATCCCAGAGCTACTTCCAAAGAACAACAGAAGCGAATAATATAACCGAAGAAACTGCCAAAACGCAATATTTTTCGGGTATTGAGGATTTTGCTTTGAAAACCGATTTCGAAATTTCCCCTCACATCGATCATCAGCTCCGGGTGGGAGCCAGTGCTATCTCACATACTTTCAACCCCGGCATTCTGGCTTACTCATCCAACGTTGACGCCGACACCACGCTGGGTTCGACCAAGACGGTCGGGCTGGAGCTTGCCACCTACCTCGAAGATGACTGGACGATCTCAAAAGCGCTCAGAGTCAACGCCGGCGTGCACCTTTCGGCCTTTGCAGTTAACAGTGAGTGGTACCAAAGGCTGCAACCCCGCATCAACGCCAGGTACCTTTTTGGTAGCGGGCTGGCAGTAAAGGCATCCTACGCCACCATGGCACAGTTTATTCACCTGCTTACAAACAGCGGAATCGGCTTACCTACCGACCTGTGGGTACCTGCAACCGACCTGGTACGGCCGCAGTATTCGTCGCAGGTTGCCCTCGGCTTAGCCAAAAACATACATAAAGCCTATGAGCTAAGTGTGGAGGGCTACTACAAGAGTATGGAAAACCTGATCGAGTACCGCGAAGGCGCCACCTATCTGCATGTCGACAAAGACTGGCAGGACAAGGTGGCGGCCGGCGATGGCCGCAGCTACGGAGTGGAGGTGCTTATTCAGAAAAAAACCGGAAAGTTCTCCGGGTGGGTTGGCTATACACTTTCCCGCACTGAACGCACCTTCGCGGACCTCAACTTCGGCAGAACCTTCCCCTATAAGTACGACCGGCGGCACGACCTAAGCCTTGTAGGTATTTACCAGGTGCGCGACGGGCTGGAAGTAAGCGCCACGTGGGTTTACGGCACAGGCAACGCGGTAAGTTTGCCAGAGGAGCGGTATGCCGAAAGTTTTGATACCTACAATGATGTTTACTATTACTCTGGTAGAAACAACTACCGTATGAGGGATTACCACAGGCTGGACTTAAGCGTAAGCAAGTCAAAAAAAACGAGGTGGGGAGAAAGAACCTGGTCTTTCGGAACCTACAATACTTACAGCAGGGCCAATCCTTTTTTCATGGACATATCTTACCCTCGATATGGAAGCAGCAAGAAGTTTGTCCAATACAGTCTATTTCCTATTATTCCTTCTTTTCGCTACGACTTTAAGTTCTAACAAATGAATAGAGCAATAATTATTATCGCGATATCGCTTATGGGATGCGAAGTGGTGGTCGATGTAGACATACCGATAAAACCCGCTTCTATTACCGTAAACAGCGTCATCAACCCCGATAGCACCGTCACGGCCTTTTTATCCGCTAGTCAGCACGTGCTAAGCGATGAACAGTTCATGCCACTGGAAGGAGCCACCGTGGACTTATTTGAAGATGGAGAATACGTGGAAACCCTCGCACCAGTAAAAAACCGGGCCGACTTTACTTTTTACAAAGGGCAGTCCTTCCCAAAGCCGGGCTACTCCTACCGACTGGAGGTGTCGAAAAATAATTTCAAGACAGTTCGGGCAGAGACGGTTTTACCGCATTGCAATGGTGCGATCACTGAGATCTCATACAGAGAGGCTGTAGGTGAATATAGCCATGGAGAATACATATTCACGGTTACCCTGGATGATCCGCCGGGCCCGAACTACTACCAGGTTGGCCTTTATGCTCCTTTTTTTATTCTTGAGTATGATCAGGAAGCTGAAGAGATGGTAATAACAGATACTGTTTATTCCCAGCAGTACTTACAAAGCGATGATCCGATTTTTTCGGACGCAGGATATTTCGGCCAGGAACTTACATTTTCCGACGCATTGTTTGAAGGTAAATCGGCGAAAGTGAGTTGTCGTACGTACCTACCTTATTATTACGATTTTCCCGTCTCAGAAATGGAAGTAATAGTAACACTACGAGAGGTTTCAGAGCCTTTATTCAACTACCAAATAACAGCCGACCTGCAAAACAGCCTCGAAGGTGACCCATTTGCTGAGCCGGTTCCAGTATCTAACAATGTCGAAAATGGCTATGGCGTATTCGGGGGCTATAGTCAAAAATCCTATACGGTGGTTGTGAAAAACGAATAACCCACAGCCTCACCCATTTACGCCCGCAGGTTGCCTCCTGCATCATCAGCATTTGGTCTGGGCAAGTATTCTGACTAAATTCCTGCTTTAATATTTGAGCATGAAGCTGAAGCTTTTTTTTGTCTGCACCCTACTGTTAGCCGCCATTGATGCATTCGCATTTCAAAAGGTAGACTCAATTCTTTCATTTGTCCAGCAAGACGAAACGTTGATCATTCGTGCCGATTCCCTTAAAGAGAACAAGATGCTTCAGGAGGCACTGAAGTATTGGGAGTTTGTGCTGAACGACATGAAAGCGCTGCCCCAGTCCCGCATTCGGGCCCTCAGCGAAAGTGCCGATATACACAGGCTTTTGCACCACGATTCGCTTGCTTTTTTGCGGCTTTCCGAGGCACGAAATCTGCTAAAGCAGTACAAGGGGCAATTTCCCGAACTTGAAAATCAACATCTCAATTTTCTTGGAAAATATTTCTTTCATCAAGACAAGCCGGATTCCGCCATTAAATACTACAGGCTTGCTGAAATCACCTCAGAAAAACGGAAAGACTATATCCTGGAGTTTCAGTCTTACAAAGGTCTTGGAGAAGTTTACGATCATCAGTTGAACAACCAGTTTGCTGCACGGTATTACTATCGAAAAAGCCTTCAGTTGATTAATGAAGGCAAAGTGAGTTTTCCACTCGGAGAAGCTGATGTATTGTTTGAGCTAACCAATATTGAACGAAAGCTGGGTGAAAAGGAAGTGGCAGTGCTTCATGGCATCAGGGCTGTAAAAGTAGCAAGCAAACTTCAGGAACAGATCCATAGCGACTTTATAGCCAACACTTGCTACCTGGTGGCTCACCTCCACCTGGAGCGCCAGGAATATAAAAGTGCCATCCCCTATCTTCGAAAAGCAGTTGCGCTCAGAACCCGCTATTCAGGCGAAGACAACGAGTACAATTTCAACCTGTACTACCCCGCCCTTTCTCACGCTTATGAAGCTACCGGAAAACCGGACTCGGCCATCCTGCTGCAGCAATTGCTTTTGACAAACCATGAGCGACAAAGCCCTTCGATAGACAAAAGAAGCACCCCTTCCTTCTTTTTAATTGGTGACCTTTACATCAAAAACAAAAATGTAAATGCGGCGAAACAGTATGTAAATGGCTATTATCAGTACTACAAGAGCCGGGCAACCACAAATAAGAAAGAGCTTTTCAAAGCATTGCTCCTGAAGGGTGACATGTTTACCGCCGGCAGCTCTTACGACTCCTCCATGTTTTACTATACCCGGGCAATAAAATTACTGGATAAAAACCTGGCAATTGAGAAGCTGGTTGAAGATGTGCGTGAAGCCCGTGTTTCTGTGCAGGCAATGCCCATGATAGCTGCAGCTATGCAGAAAATTGCCGCCTCATTGTCTTTTTTCAACTCGAAAGAAGCAAACCGAGAGCAGCTTGACCTGGCCATGAACCTGTATGAGGAAGCCCTTGACTACGCAAGGTACAGTGCCATTGCCGACATCCCCGATCCTACCTCATTTCACATCTATAACTTTCATCAAATAACCGAGGAAGCACTGCTGGTGGCACACCAGCTGTACGAGCTCACGGGTAGCGAACAGTATTTGGCTTTTGCCTTTGAATGGATGGAGAATGACAAACTAATCGCAATCCAGGAAGAGTCGGAAGAAGCGTTATTTATTCACCAGATCGGATTACCCGACTCGCTCAGGCTGGAAAAAGAGACTCTCAACAGCGATATTAGCAAGGCGCTAACCAATATGGAAAAAGCAGAAAGCGACTCGGCAAGAGAAAAATTTGAGATTGAACTTATAATAGGTTTTGAGAAGATGGGCCACTGGCGGTATAAAGCAGACACCTTTCTGCGCCACTACCACAATCATTCCAACCTTTTCAATGTTGCCGCCTGGGGCGACTTCCAAAGCAAGTCGCATATCCATCTTATAGAGTACTTCAGCGGGAAAAAGTTCTTTTTCGGCATCAGTAATAGCGACAGCACAAATTATTTTCTCAAAAGGGAAATAAACCGTGACCTCGAAGAGACTATATATGGGTTCTTATCGCATTTCAGAAGCACGCCGCCTCAATTTTCCCAGGAGGAGTTCAATCACTACGTTACTACCTCCAGAGAAGTTTATGCCGCCATCCTCCAACCGCTAATGCCCAGCCTGCCAACCGATAAGCAAGTGATAGTGGTTCCAGACGGCATTCTGGCGCTTATCCCGTTTGAAGCATTGCTTACAGCACCTGCCGGCGACGCCACTGGCTACAACGACCTTCCTTACCTCATTCATTCAGCCACATTCTCGTACATCACTTCCGCCGCCATGCTGCTGGATCTGCCGGTGGTGCTACCAAAGCATAACTCGCAACTTATCTCCTTTGCACTCAGCAAAAAAAACTCGGCCAAAGACCCCACCTCGGCATTCGTAATGGACGAGCTGGTTAACTCACGGCTGTACTATGAGGGCATGACGTTCAGAGGTAAAGAAGCTACAAAGGAGGCCTTTTTACGATTGGCACCACGTTTCGAAATTCTCTATCTGCTAATTCACGGCGACGGCGTGCCATTCCCGAGGCTTGAGTTTAACAAGGGGGAGAATGACGACGGAGAAAGCGACCTCTATGCGCATGAGCTCTACAACCTGAAACTTCCCGGCCAATTGGTAGTGCTCACATCTACCGAAACCGGCATGGGCCTGCTGGAGCATGGAGAGTCGGTCGTGAGCCTGGTGAGGGCATTTCTTTCTGCGGGTGCGGGAGCCGTGATAATCGGACTATGGGAAGCACACGATGAGCACAGCAAAAACATCGTGGGGCGCTTTTTTAAGACACTGGCCTCAGGCGAAAACTCAATGGTGGCTTTGCAGGAGGCGAAATCCAGGTTCATTTTGAGCTCCGATCAGCTAACCGCTCATCCTCACAATTGGGCTGAACTAGTTTCTTACGGCGAACCTGTTGACGTAAGTATCCACAAAGACCGTGGCATACTTATCTGGATTATAGTGATATTCGTAATATTCGTACTCGGTTCTTATATATCAACCCGAAGGGAAAAATACATTAACCGGCTGATAGAGGAAGAGCAAGCAAAGCAAACGATAAAGCACTCCGGGGCGGTAAAATAGCTACTAAAGCCAGCCGCTACCCCGGAGTTTTTACAGTCCGCCACCGGTTAATGCACCTCACGCATCCATTTGTTCAGGAACGGGCTAAGGACGACAACTATGGCAGCAAAACCGAACGAAACATAAGCTATTTTCTCAAAACCATTCAGGTATATTTCTAGTGTATCCCAGCCTCCTATTTGGCCGGCGGCTTCGTCCGATTCTATAGCCAGGTATTGGCCGACAATGCCACCGATTTGAAACGCAAACGCTGAGGACAGAAACCAAACGCCCATCAAAAACGCCCGGATTTTCACCGGCGACAAATCAGTAATTTTCGATAATCCCACAGGCGACATAAAAAGCTCGCCGGTCGAAATAAAAAGGTACATAACTACCAGAAAAATAAAGGGTACATAGCCGTTGGCATCTGCAAAAGAGCGGCTAAGATGGATAAGGTAAAACGCCAAACCTATTTGCCCCAGCCCCATGGCAAACTTGTAAGGAGTTCTCGGGTTTTTTTGCATCTTCGACAGCCATAGCCATAACGGAGGCATCACTAGCGAAAAAATGACAATGAAGAGCGGATTCAGTGAGTTGCTGGAGGCAGCATCAAACAATACCATGTTGACGTTCCTGGCAGCAAACAGTGTTATAATGCTGCCGGACAACTCGTGAAAGCCCCAAAACAGCGACATAAAAAAAGTAAGGAAAATGGCCACCACGAGTTTTTGCCATTCCTCTTTGCGAAGCGATATCGACACCCACACCAGATACCCCAGAATAACTACCAGCATTACGTAAAACACAAGCCGTACAAGCGACCCTTCAAACCAACTGCCTATTGTATATATCTTGTAGTCGGCAATAAGAAGGGTAATGAGGGGCACTGCCATAAAGGATAAGATTGGCACCCAAACTCCTGTTTTCACTCCCAACATCTTTTTCCGGAGCTTTTCAGGATCGGATGGAAAGCCCTGGTTTCCGAAAACTCCGGTACGGGTTCCTGCAATAAATACGATAACGCCTATTACCATACCAATGCCGGCGGCCGCAAAACCATAGTGCCAACCGTAAGCCGACGCCAGCCAGGCACATATAATGGGAGCTATTGTGGCGCCAATATTTATGCCCATATAAAAAATAGTGAAGCCCCCGTCTTTCCTTGGATCACCTTTTTCATACAAGGTGCCAACAAACGTGGAAATATTAGCTTTGAAGTAGCCTGTGCCGATAATAATAAATGCAAGCCCAGCAAAAAAAGTGATGTCATTTTCGATCGCTAAAATAAAATGGCCAATGGAAATCATGATTCCACCTAAAATGATCGACTTTCTATTTCCCAGTAGCGCGTCTGAAACCCTGCCGCCCACAACCGTGCTCGCGTAAAGCAAACTTCCATAGGAAGCGTAGATCACTACCGCACGGGCATCCCTGTCGGCAAATGCTTCGAAGAGCTTCTCAACCATATAGAGGGTAAGCAGCGCCCGCATACCATAGTAACTGAACCTCTCCCATAGTTCTGCAAAGAACAAGTAGAATAGGCCCTTGGGGTGACCTAGCAATTGGGGTGTAGCAGCGGCGCTTGCGGCTGGCGCATCATTTTTTGACATATGTTGTTTCTTAATTCGTTATAAAAAAACGTAAATTGCAAACGATTTCGGTGGGGTAAAATCCTCGCAAGTAAATTAAATATCGACACTTTCAAAAGCGGCAAGCTATTCATTTGCCGAAGGAGCATTTGTCAATATTTACTGTTTGCTTTCGTTCTAAATTTTTACACAACATATAACCCAAAAATCCCTTATGCAAGATGTATTTGTAAAAGACCCCGAGCTTTATCCGCCAAAGCTCGACCAAAGTTTTTCGCAGCACATAAAATGGAACCTCAGCCCAGCCCAACTTGTAGAAGAAGCTATTAAGAATAACGAAGGCGTTCTTACGAGCACAGGCGCGCTAATGTGCGACACCGGGAAGTTTACTGGCAGATCGCCTAAAGACCGGTTCATTGTGAAGGATGCCAATACCGCAAACTCGGTATGGTGGGGAGACATTAACCTGCCAGTCTCCGACGAAACGTTTGACAGGCTTTACAGTCAGATGATGAAGTTTTTGAGTGGGAGAAAATTATATGTGCGGGACGCCTATGCAGGGGCCGATGAAAAATACAGGCTGAACATAAGGGTAGTTAACACAATGGCCTGGCAAAACCTTTTTTGCTACAACATGTTTCTGCGGCCAGACCAGGATGAGCTGGATCACTTTGAACCAAATTTCACTATTCTCTGTGCACCTGAGTTTGAAGCTAACCCCGCCGAAACAGGGGTAAGGCAACCCAACTTTGTGATCTTAAACATGACCCGGAAAATCATTCTCATCGGCGGTACGGCTTATGCAGGGGAAATAAAAAAGGGAATTTTTTCGGTATTGAATTACCTGCTGCCAACTGAGCACAGCGTACTTCCCATGCATTGTAGCGCAAATACGGGCAGAGATGGCGACACTGCTATTTTCTTCGGTCTTTCCGGTACTGGCAAAACTACACTTTCAGCCGATCCGCAGCGCCTGCTGATAGGAGACGACGAGCACGGCTGGACCAACAACGGCATTTTCAATTTTGAAGGCGGATGTTACGCTAAGGTAATTAACCTGACAAGAGCGCAGGAACCGGAAATCTGGGATGCGATCCAATTTGGTGCCATTGTGGAAAACACCCGCTTTAAGCCTGCTAGCCGGGAAATTGATTTTGAAAACAAATCAGTAACCGAAAACACACGTACGGCTTACCCTATCCATCATATCACAAACTCGGTGGAGCCATCAGTTGGGGGAATCCCCAGGAATATATTTTTTCTAACTGCCGATGCATTTGGCGTATTGCCGCCGATTTCGAGGCTAAGCAAAGGGCAGGCGATGTATCATTTCATCTCCGGCTACACGGCCAAAGTTGCAGGCACCGAGGCTGGCGTTACCGAACCCCAAACGGTGTTTTCAGCATGCTTCGGAGCACCATTTATGCCGCTGCACCCCACAGCGTACGCTGAAATGCTTGGGAAGAAAATGGAGCAACACGACGTGAAGATTTGGCTGATCAACACAGGGTGGACCGGCGGCCCTTACGGAAAAGGGAATAGAATGAAGCTGAAATATACCCGTGCAACAATTACGGCCGCCCTTGAGGGTAAGCTGGACGAGGTGAGCTACAGGCCGCATAGCATTTTTGGCACAATGATTCCCGAGAGTTGCCCCGGCGTGCCCACTGAGGTGCTGAGCCCACGGCAAACCTGGAACAACGACGACGCTTACTACGAAAAGGCAAACGAGCTGGCACGGGCCTTTATCAAAAATTTCGAAAAGTATGCAGAATATGCCAACGAGGAAATCCTAAATGGCGCGCCAAAACCCAAGTCTTGAAAACAGATTTTCCTAATTTTAAGGCCTCTCATAAAGGGAGGCCTTTTTTTATGACCGAATTATCTGCAATCCTGCGTGCACACCAACCTTACTACTGCGAAGTGATTAGCGGCATTACTAACCGCAACAACCTGTTCCCGATCGACCTATCGGCCAACAATCTGGAGCTAGTACGGCAAGACCTGAACGATACCGTTGCCTTCGCCGGGTGGTTTGAGCGCCAACTTAGGGGCAAGATAGGCTGGGGAGGTTACATGGAACACCGCGACATGTATCGCCGAAGCCGGCATTTCGACGACGAGGACGAGCCCCGCAGCTTACATTTGGGCATCGACTTGTGGACGGACGCCGGGAAACCCGTTTACTGTCCGGTTGCGGGCATCGTCCACAGTGTGCAGGATAATGCAGGCTTTGGCAACTACGGGCCCACCGTGATATTGGCTCATCAATTAGAAAACTACACTTTCTACACGCTGTACGGCCATTTGAGCAGAGCAGATTTGCCACATCTTGCAATCGGAGACACCATTAACCCCGGCGATCACTTTGCTCACCTTGGCAACCTTCGAGAGAACGGTGGATGGCCACCACACCTCCACTTCCAGATTATCACAGACTTGCTTGGGCTCACCGGCGATTTCCCCGGGGTAGCAAAACCATCAGAAAGGGATAAGTACCGGTTGCTATGCCCCGATCCAAATCTTATCCTTCGGTGTGAGTGAAGCTAGGCTGCCTTGTAAGCAGCTTCCTTCTCAATCAGGCCATTTAGCAGTTTAAAATTCGCCTCGTATTCCGGCATCAGGTTGTACCCGTCGCCGTTGATGCAGAAGTAAAGGCTTTCAAGTATGTCGCCGGGCAACGATCGCAGAAACTCATCTACCTCGTCTTTGTGAGGATAAGAAAGTACATATTTGCAAATCCGGGCATTTACATGAAACCTTCCACGATTAACTATCTGCTTAAGGTCTTGCAACGACCGGATCGCCGCGTGGTTTATATGTGCCTCGGCAGTGGGCAAATGTTCCCCTCCTATTATCTGGCCCACGTAAACGAAAAGTATTTCGGCCACAACACCGTCCAGCAGTTCCAGTATTTTGCGCTCGTGTGCGCCTGTTACACGCAGATCGTCAACAACTATCAGTTTCTTGCCCCTCAACAAGTCCGCATCCACCCACAGGCGGTTTTGCTCCATCAGTTTGCTTCGTTCGGCAAACGACAGCGACCCGTAGTCGTTAGGAAAGATACTCTCCCGGTTGATTTTTACAGTACGAATGTTTGCAAAAGCCGGACGCAGGTAGAGGTAAAGCAGATCGGCGATTGCGCCGGAGGCCGTTGGCGCAACCTTGTAAGCAGAACCAGTGATAAAAACTTCATCATCCTTCCACTTCATATATTCCCCCGATACCCTGCGACTCAGTTCGTCGGCATAGAACGCCGCGCTTGCATGGCAGCCATACTTAAACCGGCTGTAAAACTGTGAATCGAATGCCGCTCCATGTTGGTTGAAATAGCCCTTCTCAGACGATGTTATCAGATGAAGAGACAGGCGGTGATATTTCATAAAAAAACGATTCTATAGAGAGTTGTAAAATTCGACTAATTAATATAAAATATTTCAGATTGCGCACACCTATCGTCAAATTATTCCGGCAGTTGGGCTCATCGTGCTTTTATCTTCTTTCTAATAATTCACTACTGCGCCGGCGATTGTCCCGGTCATCATGCAGGCCAGTGTTGCAGCGAGAAGCGCTCGCATACCCAGCCTCGACAGATTAGCTTGCTGGTTTGGTGCCATACCCCCTATTCCGCCTACCTGAATGGCAATACTGGAAAAATTGGAAAATCCACACAGCGAATAGGTAGCAACCACCAGTGCTTTTGGAGACAATGCCCCGGCGCTCTGGAGCTCAGAAAGGTTAAGATAAGCCACAAACTCATTGATCACCGTTTTTTGCCCCAGCAAGCTGCCTACCAGCAGTGTATCGGCCCAGTTCACGCCCATCACAAATGCGAAAACTCTAAAAATCTGCCCCAGTATATACTCGAGTGAGAAACCGCTAAATTGTCCGTCAGTACTTGACTGTATGAGGGAGTTGAGGCCTGTGTAGCTTCCGATTACGTCAGACAAGAAAAAGTTGATCGCGGCAATCAGTGCGATAAAAGCAAGCAGCATGCCTCCCACGTTAAGGGCCAGCTTCAAACCGTCGGCGGCGCCGTTTGATATAGCATCAATAAGATTGACACCAAGAGATTCCTGATTAACCTTAAGCTTTCTGTCTATTTTTTCTGGCTCGGCCTCTGGAATAATGATCTTCGAGATGACAATTGCCGCCGGGGCGTTCATAATGGATGCGCTTAAAAGATAAGCCGCAAACTTAGTCTGCTGTACGGGGTCGTTGCCACCTAAAAAAGCCACATAACCGGCCAGTACCCCCCCTGCTATGGTGGCCATTCCGCCTGTCATAAGGCACATCAACTCCGACCTGGTCATCTTTGGTATAAAAGGCCTCACCAGCAGAGGTGCTTCAGTTTGTCCTAAAAAAATATTGCCGGCAGCCGATAAAGCCTCAGAGCCCGATAACCTCATCGTTCGTGCCATTACCCATGCAATAGCAAACACCACCTTTTGCAATATGCCGAGGTAGTATAATGCTGCCGATATGGTAGAGAAGAAGATAATGGTGGGCAACACCTGAAATGCAAATATGAACCCGTAGGTATTGCCGGCGAGGTCACCAAACAGAAATTGAGCCCCTGCACCCGCAAACCCGAGAAATGTAACGAATGCACTGCTTATCGAATTGAACAGCCCCGCTACCCAATCCACCTGCGTTATAAGCAGCCCAAAGGTAACTTGCAATAATATGCCAATGCCGACCAGCTTCCAGTCTATCGACCTCCGGTTGCTCGAAAAAAGCGCAGCAAAGCCTACAATTACCAGGATTCCAAAGAGCCCTCTCAGGTAGTCCATTTAGTTTAGGTTCATCAAAAACGTCTAAAAATAAAAAAGCCACCCGGTTATGGTGTGACTATTCGTGGTTTTATTTTGCGCTGCGTTGCCATTTATTATTTGCAGGTAGCATAAAGCAGCTCAGGCAGCCGACCGACACTCTTTTTTCAACATCAGTCTTTGTGTCTCAATTAGTTTCGCTTATTCATTTCGTCCCGGATTTTGGCTGCTTTTTCGTAATCTTCCTTCTGGAGCATTTCAGAGAGCAACTCCTGCAATTTATCCATCGGTAAGTCCTTCAGCTTGTCCATAAAGCCCTTAGGTTTTGCTGTCGATTTGGGCGCTTTCGATTTGGGTGCACCTTCCTCTTCTTCCTCCTCTCCCAGTACAATTCCAGCTTCGGACAGTATGGCTTCGTAGGTATAAATTTCAACACCAAAGCGAAGGCCTATAGCAATGGCATCAGAAGGGCGGGCATCCACCTCCACTTCCCTCATTCCGTCGGAGCAAACGATTTTACCAAAGAAAACCCCTTCCTTTAGGTCAGAAATCACAATTTCCTTGATCGTAAAATTGAAGTTATGAGCAAACGATTTGAAGAGGTCATGGGTCATTGGGCGGTTAGGCACAATTTTCTCAATCTCAATTGCTATAGCCTGTGCTTCAAACATCCCGATAATGATTGGTAATCTTCTGTTGCCACCCACTTCTCCTAAAACAAGGGCAAAAGAACCAGATTGCGACTGGCTGGATGAAAGACCGAGTATTTCCAGTTTTAATTTATCCACAAACGATTAGTTATAAAGGGATTTAATTGCTTTAGTTAATTGCGGAACTACCTCAAATGCATCTGCAGCAATTCCGTAATCGGCCGCCTTAAAAAAAGGAGCTTCCGGGTCTTTGTTAATAACGACAATATATTTGGAAGAGTTGACCCCGGCCAAATGCTGAATTGCTCCCGAAATTCCGACTGCAATATAAAGAGAAGGACTAACTTTTACCCCTGTTTGCCCCACGTGTTCATGATGAGGCCGCCAATCCATGTCCGACACAGGCTTGCTGCAACCTGTGGCAGCGCCCAATGCCTCGGCTAGCTCCTCAATCATCCCCCAATTTTCGGGCCCTTTCAATCCACGCCCGCCTGATACCACAATATCAGCTTCAGGCAAAAGAACCTGCCCTTTGGCTTTCTCCTGCGAAATAATTTTAGTTTTAAAATCCGAGTCGTTTAATGCGGGACTAAATTTTTCGATAGTTGCTGCCCCGCCATCAGTTTTCAGGGCTATTGCGTTCTTTTTTACAGCGATTATCTTTTTTCCGCCCTTTAGCTCCACATTGGCAAAAGCTTTGCCTGTATAAATACTTCTTTTCACCTGGTTGCCGGCTGGCAGCGCCACCACGTTAGACACGAGGCTTGCCCCAATTTTTACTGAAAGGCGAGCAGCCACCGGATCGCCCAATGAAGATTTTGCCAGCACAAGGGTGTCGGCTCCCTCCTTGTTTATTGCCTCGGCAAGCACACTTGCGTACACCTGGATAACCCCTTCGTTGAGCCTCGGGTCGTCGGCATGCAGCACTTTGGCTGCGCCTGCCGGGCCGATTTTATCTAACTCCGCAGGCTCAGCTTGCCCAAGTACCACGGCAGTAGCTCCACCTCCCAATGCAGCAGCGTAGCTTACCGCCTCCAAAGAAGTGCTTTTAATTTTTTTATCTGCAGTTTCTACAAAAACAACTATCGACATTTTGTATATCTCTTTCGGTTAATTTTTAAAGAACTTTGGCTTCCTCCTTTAACAAACGAACAAGCTCTCCTACATTATCTTTATCTATCATTTTTACCTGGCCTTTGGCTGGCGGCAATTCAAAGCTTGCGGTGGTGGTCATCACGTCGCTACCAGCCGGCTCCACTACCTTCAGGGGCTTAGTGCGGGCCGACATAATTCCGCGCATGTTTGGAATTTTCCACTCAGCAATTGGCTCCTGGCAACCTGCTACAAACGGTAGATTTACCTCAAGGTATTCCTTACCGCCTTCAATTTCGCGGGTGAGTTTGGCAGTACTCCCACTGATGTCAAGCTTCATTACCGGTGAAACAGACGGGATTCCCAACATTTCGCCAACCATGCCGTGCACCATGCCGCCATTAAAGTCGATAGACTCACGGCCCATCAATATAAGGTCGTAACTTTCTGCTTTGGCTACCTCCGCAATTTGCTTTGCAACAAAATACGAATCGGAAGGAAACGCATTTATTCTCACTGCATCATCGGCACCAATGGCTAGTGCTTTTCTCAATGTAGGTTCGCTTTCGGCAGTGCCCACATTAAGTACTGTAATGGTGCCACCCGAAGCCTCTTTGAGCTCTACTGCTCTTGCCAATGCATAGTCATCGTAAGGACCAATGATGAACTGTACTCCTGAGGTATCTAGCTTGGTATTGCCATCGGTAAACGAAATTTTTGAGGTGGTATCGGGTACGTGGGTAATGCAAACTAATATTTTCATGAAATATGTCTATGGTGTACTTTCTGATTAAGCGTAAATTCGCTGTGAAGTTAACCAATTGAGATAAAAATAAAAACGTGAGACCATGGCGGAAGAAAGGTTAAAATCACTGCTAGAGTTCTTAAAAGAAACACCACAAGACCCTTTTTTGTTGTATGCCATCGCCACAGAATATCGATCTGTATCCCCCGAAAAGTCGAAAGAATATTTTGTTCTGTTAATTGAGGAATTTCCCGACTATCTGCCCACCTATTACCAGGCCGCCCACCTGCTATGGGAAATGGGTGACGTGGAGCTGGCTGCCAGCTTCTTCGAAAAAGGAATTGCCCTCGCCAAAAGGCAAAAAGAAACAAAAACTCTAGCCGAGCTTCAAAACGCCTATATGAATTTTCAGATCGAAGAAGATCTCCAGGATTAATGCCTTGCTAAAATTTCACCACCAGCTTTCCAAACTGTTTGCGGTTTTTCATTTTGTCAAAAGCGGAAACAATTTCTTCGAACGGCCTTACGGAATCCACCACAGGCAGCAACTGTGTTCTGTTCACAAAGTCGATCATATTGTGAAATTCCTGATCGGTACCCATGGTAGTGCCAAGAATGGTTAGCTGATTCCAGAACACCCGGTAAATATCCAGCGTTTTGGGCAGATCGGCACTTGAGCCGTATACCACTATTCTGCCACCGGGTTTCAAAAGTCGCAAGTAGCCGTTGATGGCACTGCCGCCAGTGCTGTCGACAATGAGGTCGAACCCTCCGCTCGATTTGAGCGCGTTTTGACTCCAGGTTTCTTTGCGATAGTCAAACCCTTCAACGGCGCCAAGCGCCACAGTTTGGGTAATTTTTTCGGTACTTCCCGAAGTTACATACACATGTGCCCCTGAGAGCTTTGCAAACACAAATGCGAACTGAGCGACTCCTCCTCCAATGCCAGTAACGAGTACATTCTGGCCCTTTTTTACTTTACCCCTGGTAAATACCGCACGATATGCCGTAAGTCCGCAAAGCGGAACCGCTGCCGCCTGCTCAGAGGTCAAATGCTCCGGTTTTTCGCATATCCTGTCGGCCGGAATGGCCAGGTATTCAGCAAACGTACCGTTATCGGGCATGCCCAATATACGGTAGTCTTTCGACTGTGCTCGGGCGTTGGCTCCCCAATTAATGTTGGGATTAACTACCACTTCCTTGCCACGCCAATGCTCCGCCACGTCTTCTCCGAGTTCCTCTACCACTCCACAGCCATCGGAGCCCAGCGTAGTATTAAATTTTATGTTTGGGTATTTTCCTTCTCTGCACCACTGATCCCGGTGGTTGAGGGCGGCAGCTCTCATTTTCAGAAGCACTTCACCTTTTTGAGGTGCCGGCTTGGGCACATCTACGAGTTTAATATGGTCTGCAGATTCGTTTACTAACTGAAGGGCTCTCATAAAACCTCAATGCTTTTTAAAGTTTCTCAAAAGTAATTACTTGTGCATAATTTGCACGAGTTGGCTGCGGTAAAATTGCTGACCATTCAGTCCGGCACAAATTAGTGAAGCGAGACCGGCGTTACCGGAAACTTAAAACGGGGGCGCGTTATCAAACGGATCTTCCGGACCTTCATCGGGGGAATTTGCCCGGCTCTGAAGTGTGATAGTGTTGGAGGGATCCGGAGGCAGCGGCCTGAAATTTCCACCCATGGGCAGCGCAAAAGTGGAGCCGCTATCTTCAAGGTCAGCAAATTTTGTGAACTTCCCGATAAATTTCAGCTGTATGGTGTCGAGCGAACCGTTTCTGTGTTTCGCTATAATTACCTCGCCTACGTTGGTTGTTGGCATGCCATTCTCGTCCTGGGTGATGCCGTAGTATTCGGGCCGATACAGGAACATCACCATATCGGCGTCCTGTTCGATTGAGCCGGATTCCCGAAGGTCGGAAAGCATCGGCCTTTTGTCGCCTCCCCTTGTTTCCACGGCACGGCTAAGCTGCGACAGGGCTATTACGGGCACACTCAGTTCCTTGGCAATTCCCTTGAGCGCCCGGGAGATGGATGCGATTTCCTGCTCCCGGTTACCGCCACCTTTTGAGGTGTCGCCCTTCATCAGTTGCAGGTAGTCGATAATTATCAGCTTGATGTCGTGCTTCGCTTTAAGACGTCGAGCTTTGGCCCTTAGCTCCATAATACTAAGCGCAGGTGTGTCGTCGATGTATATAGGAGCCTTGCCAAGGGCATCGGTTTTGTGAATAAGCTGCTGCCATTCAAAGTCTTCCAGCGATCCTTTTTTAATTTTCTCACTGGGCAGCTCCGCCTCTGCCGAAATGAGACGATTAACCAGCTGAATAGAAGACATTTCGAGGGAGAAAATAGCAACCGGCATTTTAAAATCTACAGCGGCATTGCGCATGGCGGAGACTACAAATGCAGTATTATGCGTAACTGTCATGTCTTCGAGCAAAAACAAATGATTTCCATCAATTTCAAAGCCATAGTAATCATCTACACAATCATATTCTACAGAGATCCCTGTGTGCCTCCAGTTGACAATAGAATTTCGTTTCCGGGCCTTTTTTCGTTCAATTTTTACTGGAATCCGATGAAGATCTCCTGAAATCCTTACCCTATAAACTTCAGTGTCCACCGAGGTCCCTGCAATTGTGGCCCGTTTGATATTAAAGGAAGTTTTGAATCCAAGTGTATCGCAAAGGAATTTAATTTGTTTTGCCAACAACCTATTTTTTTGCGTTATCTCATAAACGTTGAATTCCTCATTATAATGGCCGTCAGAATCAAGAAGACCGGCGAGCAATTCCAGCCTTAGTTCAGTGGAATTTGATAAGTATAATTGTGGTATGTGCTTGTTTTCTAAAAGATCTAAATCCCGGAGTTCCTTTTGCACAGAGAAAAACTTCTGTTTCCCCCGGAATCCTTTAGTTATACCGTAATTAGGAATTTTCCCTTCCTGCACGTAGGTCACTAACTCCAGCTCCATGTTATCGGCCATGCTTTGAAGGTAATCGATAACCTCTGGATCCGTGTTCGTAATCCGGGAACTGTAGGCATGTCCATCGCCAAGCCAAAGGCCGAGAAAATAGGGAAAGACGGGCACTTCCTTTTCTTCAAATTCTACTGCAACTTTATATCCTTTGTAGTTTGACTTAAACTTAGCTGACCTGGTCAGATATTCCCGAACCTCCACATTCAGAACATCACCGTTATTATATTTTCCTTCGTTTCTGCTTCTCTTCAAGGAAAGAATATGAGATTCGTTAACTCTATAGGAAATGCCGTGGTTCTGATGCACCCAATACATTTTCTCTCGACCCCTTGCCAAGGATAAGACTCTTCTGGGAGTCGAATCGTCTCCCATTAAAAGCTCCCCGACTAATACATCCTCTACCTTCTTTAGAGTCCCATCATACATCAGCACTTTCGTTCCTTTTCCAAGGCACTTACCCATACCGGGCCTCGCTGCTATAATTACAAGGTCCGACGGCTGCCAACCGGACGTAAGCCGGTCGAGAGCGGTAAAGCCACTTGGAATACCTGTGAGTCCGTCTTTGTGTTTCTTTCTGGCTTCCAGCTCAAGTATCGCCCGGTGCATCAGGTTATCCATGCCTTCGAAGTTCTTCCTGATGTGCGATTCGGATATTTCGAAGAGGTTTTGCTCCGTTTTGTCCAGCAACTCAAAAACGTCGGTAGTTTCGTCATACGCATCACGCTGCACTTCAGAGGAAATCTGGATGAGGTCCCTCTTTATACTCTGCTCGGTAATAATACGGGCGTGTGCTTCAATGTTGGCGGCTGAGTTTACCTTGGTGGTGAGCTCGGTTATATAGAAAGCTCCTCCGGCCATTTCAAGCTTGCCGTTTTTCCGGAGTTGTGTAGTTACGGTAAGCAAGTCTACGGGCTGCGAATCGTTAAACAGCTGCAATATAGCCCTGTAAATCTCCTGGTTTGATTCCCGGTAGAAGCTTTCCGGTTTCAGGATGTCCACCACGTTGGTAAGCGCATCCCGCTCCAGCATTAGTGCACCCAAAACTGCCTCCTCCAAATCGACCGCCTGCGGTGGCAGCTTACCCAACTGGGCCGAGAGCTCATTCACCGAAATTCTTCTTTGGGAAACGTTTGATTTTACAGGGCGCAGGTTATCCATTCGGTGCTATTTGATCAGGTGAAATTAAGAGTTCTTCCCTAACAACTAAAAAGCCCGCTGATTTTTATGCTGGCTGCCCTCTAGCTGGTTGGGAGCACAAACCTAAAGATTCAATTTGTGGAGTTATTGAAATGTTAATAACACAGTTATTAACATCGAAACTTATGTTGTTCATTTCCAGAGCGCAAACGTTGTATCACTTCATTTTTAGCAAAAGTAAAATTTGTGTGTGGCCTGTTTTATTCTATTTTTGGACCAGAAAATTGATTCATGAGCAGGGAACAAAGAAGGATTCACTTTATTTCGATTGGTGGTGCTGTAATGCACAATCTGGCCATTGAGTTGAAGGAAAAAGGATATGGAATTTCCGGGTCAGACGACGAAATATACAATCCATCAAAAAGCAACTTGGAAAAGCACGGCCTGTTACCAACCAGTTTCGGGTGGGACGCCGGCAGAATAACAGCCGACCTCGACGCTGTGATAGTAGGAATGCACGCAAAGCGCGACAACCCGGAGCTGATAAAGGCGCAGGAATTGGGCATCAAGATATACTCCTACCCCGATTTTATACTCGAGCAAAGCAGGTTTAAACAAAGAATTGTAGTAGCGGGCAGCCACGGCAAAACCACCGTTACTTCCATGATCATGCACGTGCTGCAGCATGCCGGCAAGCCTTTCGATTACGTAGTGGGGGCACATGTGCCTGGCTTTGAGCGCACCATCAGGCTGAGTAACGCCCCTGTTATCATTATTGAAGGCGACGAGTACCTTGCGAGCCCGCTCGACCCTACTCCCAAGTTTTTGCGCTACGACCACCACATTGGTATCATCACAGGCCTTGCGTGGGACCATATGAATGTGTTCCCTACTTTCGATGACTATGTGAAGCAATTTGACCGGTTTGCCGATGCTACCCCCAAGGCCGGCACCATTATTTATAATGAAAATGATGACCTCGCTGTAATATTGGGAAGCAAGGAGCGAGCCGACGTAAAACGGGTTCCTTACGGCTTGCACCCCCATTCTATAGTAAATGGCAAAACTGTGGTGAACTACGGCGGCACTGAGTTGACCCTGCAGATTTTCGGCGACCACAACATGAGCAACATGCAGGCTGCCCTATCGCTTGTGAAGCTGCTAAGTGTATCAAAAGACCAGTTTTACGAGGCAATGACCACCTTTAAAGGCGCCGACCGCAGGCTTAACCGGCTTGCTGAGGGCAAATCATCGGTCGTGTATTTCGACTTTGCCCATGCTCCATCTAAAGTAGACGCCACAGTAAAGGCCGTAAAAAAAATCTACCCAAAAAGAAAACTTGTTGCCTGCCTTGAGTTGCACACTTTCAGCAGTCTCAACAAGGCCTTTATTCCCACCTACAAAGACACCCTTAAGAGTGCCGATCAGGCATTTCTTTATATTAATCCCCATGTGTTGCAAACAAAAGGCATCACCGGTATAGACGAAGCTTTTCTACGGAAGTCTTTCAACCTGCCTGGTCTGCAATATGTAACGGGTACCGACGAACTGAAGGAAAGCCTGACCAACAATAAAAATGGAGATACTAACTTTTTGTTGATGAGTTCGGGTAACTTTGGAGGCATAGATGTGCAGCAACTTGCATCGGAACTTACCGAAGGTTAATTTTTTCGACGAAGCGCGTGATCATTTACAAAAGCAACAGCAACTGCTGACAATCGAGCATGAAACCGAGCATGAGCAGGACTTTTTCACACAGAGAATGGATGTAAGCGAGGTTCCCGCTTCGGCGGACCGATTTGGCTGCTAAAAAACAAAAACTTTCAAATGAAATTAAATCTAAGAAGTCCGCTTGCCTTTTTTGATCTGGAAACTACCGGCACCAACATAGCCAACGACCGCATAGTGGAAATATCCATTATCAAAATGCTGATTAGCGGAGAAACAGTAACCAAAACAATGCTGATTAATCCGCAGATGCCCATTCCGGCGGAAAGCAGCCTGATCCACGGCATTTACGACAAAGATGTAGCCGATAGCCCCACCTTCAAAGACGTGGCTAAGTCGCTCGCTGCCTTTCTTGAGGGGTGCGACCTGGGCGGGTTCAACATCCTGCAATTTGACGTACCCATGCTTGTTGAAGAGTTTCTTAGGGTCAATATCGACTTCGACCCTTCTAAAAAGAAGATTGTAGATGCACAGAAAATTTTCCACCTGATGGAAAAAAGAACGCTGGGCGCTGCCTACAAATTTTATTGCGGCAAAGAGCTTGTGGATGCTCATAGTGCCGAGGCCGATACCCGAGCCAGCCTGGAAGTGCTGGTGGCACAGGTGCACAAGTACGACGGACAACCGGTAACCAACCTTCGGGGAGAGCAGATAGGGAAAATAGAAAACGATATGGCTGTGTTACACGAAATTACCTCGAGCAACATGGTAGACCTCGCGGGCCGGATGGTCAAAAATGAAAAAGGCGCCGAGGTCTTTAATTTTGGCAAGCATAAGGGCCGCCTGGTCGAAGAAATTTTCAACATAGAACCCTCATACTACGATTGGATGATGCGGGGCGATTTTCCGCTGGACACCAAACGCAGGCTCACCGAAATCAAGCTCCGCAGTTTCAACAGGAAATAATCTCCCGCAGCTACGTTTCAGGGTTTTCTCGATAAAACACTGCTCCTTTAGAAAAAAACGGGTAATTTTAGCTATTCCCGCTGGGATGTTCGTTTTAT
>CBFGTI010000057.1:0-32307 GCA_965651695.1 uncultured Imperialibacter sp.
ACAATCTTCGTCCGTTTCTTGTGCTTGTCTTTTTTGGGGTTATAAAACCTGTAGTGACTTTTCGGTTTTACGGTCTTAACTGTATAGTACCTGCTACAGCCACTAAAAGAAATGGCTAGAAAAAAAGCCAGCGATAACAGGCTGGCTTGTCTTATCATGAGCTTACCCCGCACTTATTTAATATCATCAAAATCAAACATATAGATGGGATCCAACTCGGTGTTGGGTTCCATTTTAAAAATTTCGGCTAGCAGGCCGTCCTTTAGTCCGTATACCCATCCGTGCAGCATCGGTCTTTGTTCTTTTTTCCAGGCGTGCTGTATGATAGACGTTTTTGCCAGGTTATTTACCTGCTCAATTACGTTTAATTCTACAAGCCTGTCAACCCTGGCTTCTTCTGTTTCAAGAGCGTCTATTTCATCCTTATGAATGCGGTATACTTCTTTGATGTTTCGGAGCCACTTGTTGATGATACCGTAGTTTTTGTTCGTCAGCGCGGCTTTTACCCCGCCACAACCATAGTGCCCCGTCACAATCACGTGGTCAACTTTAAGGTATTCCACCGCATACTGTAAAACGCTCAGCATGTTAAGATCGGTATGAACGACCATATTGGCTATATTCCGGTGAACAAACATCTCACCCGGTTCGGTATTGGTTATTTCGTTTGCGGGCACCCTTGAGTCGGCGCAGCCTATCCAAAGAAATTCTGGTTTTTGAATACCTGCAAGGTGTTTGAAGTATTCAGGATCGCCTGCAACTTTACCCTGAGCCCACGCCCGGTTCTCAAGGAGTAGTTTTTCGTACGGCTTCATTTTTTATTTTTTAAACTGGAGGTTAAAGCTACTGGAAGTCTTCTTCAATTCTACGTTTATCCCTTTTAGAGGTGCCGTTGCAGTAAAATCGTCGATAACCTCTGAAATGTCCTGATCAATAAAAATTGACTTGGTGCCATCTATAAGCACGTAGCTGCCCTCTGGTATTGACTCAAGAGATTTTTTGAGAGCTGCCTTATTAAGAAAAGTCACATCCTTATTAAATTTCACAAGGTAATTGTTGTCGTCTTTAACCACCTGAATAGCCTCATGGAAATTGCTTTTGATGACAAAGAACAACCCTACGGCCATGCCTATGGTAATGCCAATAAGCAAGTCGGTAAGCAGTATTGCGGCAATAGTAATAACAAACGGCACAAACTGGTTCATTCCTTTTTTAAACATCTCGCTAAACAAAGCAGGTTTGGCGAGCTTGTAGCCCACAAATATCAGAATAGCTGCCAGTGCCGACAGGGGAATGAAATTCAATAACCGGGGTATAAATATCACGCTCAGCAGGAGGAAAAGCCCGTGAATAATTGCCGACATTTTTGTACGCCCGCCCGAAGCGATGTTGGCCGAACTTCTCACAATTACCGCGGTAATCGGAAGTCCGCCAATTAAACCGGAAACCATATTTCCCAGCCCCTGCGCTTTCAGTTCGCGGCTCTGGGGGGACGTCCTTTTAAAGGGGTCGAGCTTATCGGTGGCATCAAGGCTTAGCAGGGTTTCAAGGCTCGCTATTATGGCGAGCGTTATTGCTACGATATAAATTTCGGGATTGGTAAGTTGCGAAAAGTCGGGAAAAGTGAGCTCGCTGATTATCTGGCTGGCGTTCTCCATTACTGGCAGCATCACCATGTGGTCGGCAGAAAGCGCAAGAGATGGAGCAAAGGCAAAATACAACTGGTTGAGCACAACACCCAACACAACTGCCAGCAAGGGTGCCGGAATGAGGCTGAGAAAAGAGCGTCTTTTTATGAAAGGCCTTTCCCACAACATGATAAGGGCCAACGCCATAAGCGAAATAATAATGGCACCAGCGCTAATGTTTTCGAATGCCACTAATATTTCGGAGAACGTATTTTCTCCGTCGGCCTGAAAGAATTCTGTATCGCCTTCGGGGTCGGCATCGTATCCAAAAGCGTGTGGGATCTGTTTCAAAATCAGAATAAGACCAATGGCTGCCAGCATGCCTCGAATAACGGATGACGGGAAAAAGTTTCCGATCACACCAGCCTTCATGAATCCTAAAACCAGTTGGATAATGCCCGCGATTACTACCGCAAGCAGAAATGATTCGAAGCTACCGAGGTCCTCAATAGCATTTAGCACAATAATGGTTAGACCGGCCGCCGGGCCACTTACTGCCAAATGAGAACCACTGGCCATGCCGATTACCAGGCCACCTACAATACCGGCAATTACACCGGCAAAAAGTGGCGCACCCGATGCGAGCGCTATTCCAAGGCACAGCGGAAGTGCTACCAAAAAAACTACAAGGCCGGCAGGTACGTCGTACTTTAAATTTTGAAAAATGTTGGAAGTAGAAGGGCCTTTAATACTCATGAATTTATGTTAAGGTTCTTGTTAATTGTTCGAGCCATAGTTAACTGCAAAGCTAAAATTTAGTTCTATATTTTTGATGAAGGGGTAATAAACCTGTTGAAAATTGCATTGCAGTGCCGCACTAGAGAGCGTATTTTGTTGTCACCTGCGTGCTTTTCTCAGCTGTAAACCGCGGCAATCCGGCGTTGCTTTTTATTTTTCATAACCGTGAGGGTGGCGACACCTGCAACAACTGCAGCAAGCGGCGCCAACAATGCCCATCCTACCACGGCATTGAGCAGGGTATTTAACACTTCGAAAGACATGGCAGAAACTTCCCGGTCGAACATAAATGCCTTTAGGTCGTCAACTCCCGAAGGGAGGTTCAAATTAGGAATTGTAGTAACAAAACTGCCAAGTTGCATGAAAGGAATAATAAGTAATAGCTGGAGGGGATAAAGCAGGTAATTAACCCCATTGATGAGCGCAAGGTTCAACCTGGAAAGCAGACCGCTGATGGTGCACAAACCTGTTGTGGTTCCTACGATCGGAAAAATTCCCCACAAAACGCCAAGGCTTACGGCAAGAGCAGCTTTCTGTGGACTTAAAGCACCGGTTAAATACTGTCTGAATACCTTCAGTAAATTTTCTTTCATTTTATCAAAGGAATGCAAATATTTTGAGGAAACTGCATGGCAGTAGCGTGTTGTGTATTTTTAAGCGACGAGCTCTTGGTCAACTGCTGGTTACCTATCAGCTTTTTGATGTATTTAAGTACTATTGAATTGACCAATAGTTTATTGTGGAGGCAAATTTAATCTTATATTAAGATTAATCAGCATTAAGAAAGGGTAGAGTGGGTTTATCTGACCTTTTTTATAATTAACAGCCTCTTTTTTTGCAAGTGCAATAATTTTTATTTAAACTTTGAGTCCGATTCGCTCCGCACCTGGGATAGTTCATTTTTAAGAGTTTTATTTTTTTACTAAGTCAGCATTAGCAGTAGTGTAGATTATAACCAACCCACAGAATGGATCATAACCTTGAGATTAATCAGGAGGCAATTAACAACCCGAAAAATTTTAGAGTTTACAGAATCGCAGGAGTCGACCGGCCAATCATTGCCAGGAAAGGCGGGCCTTCTGCCAGCGACATAAAAACCAAGTCCTCTTATGAGGAGCTACGGAACAACCAGAAGGAATTTGGTATCGCCAGCATGATGGCCAAAACCATGCGCAATACCATGACGGGCGATCTCGACGATATCTGCGAAACTTACTCTTCAGGTAAGTTAACTGCCCGTTTCAGAAACCTGGCCAAGAACACTGATGGGCCTACAGGCACCAGGCCGCTTATCCCCAGTAAGTTTGGTCACCAGGTGGAAGGTTTCGAATTCAATCCCGACTCTCCGTTTGGTAATACTTTCTACCCCAAATATTTCGTGCATCCGGGGCAGGGCAGAGGGCACGTAATCCTCCACTTCCCCGGCTTTATTCCGGTAAAATCCATTGCGTTTCCAGAAGAGGCCAGCCATTTCAAACTCACAGCCAAACTGGTATGTATTTCCGACTTCTATTTCGATTCGGAGGATGGCTCCTACAGGCCAAGCAACCCCGATCACCATGGGGTTACTGATTCCTTCGAAAGTACGATGTTTCCGGCCCTTAAAATTCCCATACAGCCAATTACGGCACAGCTGTCCATTACCGGGTCAAAGCCGCTGCCGGAAAAAGTGGGTGTATTTTTGCTGATGGGCGTAAAATTCTACAGGTATCAGGACTCGAGGTATACTTTTTTGAAGAAAGGGTCGTCCTGTAAAATTTTGAAGGCTTTCTAAGCTACCATTAAACTTTTCAGGTGCTTTAAATCGTTTCGCGGATTTAGAGAACATAGTTGTGTTCTTATATCTTTGTGTGGTTGCTATTGCCACTTCAACAACCCGTAAATGGAACTCGATTTAAGCACGCCTGCTCTCCTTTTTCCTGCCATCACATTGCTCTTACTGGCGTATACCAACAGGTTTTTGGCTATAGCAAATCTGATAAGAGGATTATACCGGAGGCAGTATGAAATCCCGGCCGAAAATCGTGTGCCCATTCGTGAGCAAATAAAAAATCTTCGGTTGCGCCTGTTGCTAATCCGAAATATGCAGGCTTTCGGTATTATCAGCTTCTTTGGCTGCGTATTGTCTATCCTTTTCCTTTATCTGCGAGATTTTACCCTTGGCAACTACCTTTTTGTGGCTAGCCTGGTTTCCTTGCTCATATCGCTTGGGCTTTCATTTTACGAAACTCAAATTTCCACCAGGGCTCTTAATATCGAATTGCGTACTTTAGAAAAGGATGAATAACCACAATAGAGGTTCCGTTAAAGTCTGCTGTTTCAGATTTATGATGAAGCTTCCCATACTTCTTATGTTGGTAATGCTAGCCGCGCCTTTGCTGCTTGCACAGGAGGCGGCTCAAGATTCTGTTGTAGAGGAGAATGCCGTGCGCAAGGCCGGATTTTGGTTGGCGGTGTACGGTGAGCCGGCTTATTCCAGCGCCATTTCTGGGGCCAACATGGGTGGCGGTGCGGTTTTTCTGTACAACGAAAGCTTTTTTGCCGGCGCATATGGCGTTGTGTTTACTGGACAGTACGAGCAGCGGCTAATTTTTCCAAACGAATTTCGGTTGAACTACAGCCACGCTGGTATTTGGGTAGGGTACAGGACAAACCGGGCAAAGCCGGTGGCGTTTACAGCTGACCTTAAAATGGGAGAGGGCAAGGTTTTTTGGGAGAGGCTCGATAATTTCGATAATATGTTTGAAGACTACGCCCTATTTATCAATCCTGCGCTGGGTGTCGACCTCCAGTTTCTGGACTTCTTCGCGCTACACGCCGGCGTGGGGTTCCGGTCGGTACATGGCCTGGATGTGCCGAGGTTTTCCAATAGCGACTTTGGTGGGGTTAGTTTTAAGCTGATGCTAAAGGTGGGTATATTTTGAAAAGGGTAGCCACATACATATATATCACGCTGCTGACCTTTGCGGGGGGCTGCAGATGGGACGATGCGGTAAGACCCGACTCATCGCCGTGGCAGTATACCGACCCCGGTGTGGTTGGGTTTAACGAAGAGCTGCTGATTGGCCTCGATAGCGTGTTGAAGTCGGGAAACCTGGGAGACATTAGCTCGATGCTGGTGTTGAAAGACGATAAGCTGGTGTACGAGAATTACTACCTGCTTAACGCAAGAGATTCCCTACAGCCGGCCGGCACTATGGGCAACGGGCTTATTTCCCTGCTGGTGGGCTTTGCAATTGAAGACGGGTACATTGGCTCAGTGGAAGACTCCATCTATTTATACCTCCAGGAATACCAGCGGTCGTTTGATGCCGATACACTGAAAAAAGCCATACGGTTCAAGCATTTGTTAACCATGCGCTCCGGCCTGTCGTGGAACGAAACACTCACCAGCCCATTTTCAGCCATCAACGATTTCAACATTGTGAAGAATAGTGTACCCGACCGTGTTGCTTACTTGCTTTCGAAGCCAATGGAAGCCCAGCCGGGGCAACGGTATTCGCAAAACTCGGCTGCCGGACTATTAATACTTAAGGCGATTGAAAGCCAGCTTTCAGGCTCAATAGAGGAGTACCTGGCTCAGAAATTGTTTCGGCCGCTCGAAATCGAAACCTGGAAGCTGGAAAAAGATGAGGCCGGGCTGTCGAATGTTGCTTTTGGACTGCGCATGAAGCCGCTCGATTTAATGAAAATCGGCTACTTCTGCATGAAACAGGGCACATGGGGAGGAAGAGAGCTGCTTTCTCCGGCGTGGGTGTCTGAAGCCACGGCCAGCCAGTACAAAGTTGATAGTTTTTTCGACATCGGCTACCTGTGGTGGAGGTTTTCCGATGACAGCGGATGGGTGCGGCTTCTGCCTGAAAATGACGCTTTCTACACCGTAAGCGACGATGGCCAATATTTGTTCATTTTACCTTCCCTCCAATTGGTATTTTTGCTTACCACGGCCGAACAAAATACAAACAACTCCAACATCGGGTACTTCGTTCTGTCCAATTATCTTCTTCAACCGCTGCAACTTAATTCGGGCAATTAGGGTCTTCCGTTAAATAATTGTTTATTTTTTTATTGGCTCAAATAATATGAATGTGATTACGTTCAATACTAAAGTTTAGGTTTGGTTGGTTGTTTAGGAAATGCCTCGTCATGCGGGGCTTTCCTTTTTTAGCTAAGAGTCTCTATTTTTACGTTCAACCTTAAAAGAAGCCGTTCCCAGTTTTTATTTTGAATCGCCAGGTACCTGATAATCTCACGTCTTTTGAGTCACTTTTTCGCCAGTATTATGCCGAATTGTGCCGGTATGCATTAAAATTAACACGAAACGAGCAGGTGGCCGAAGAGGTAGTACAGGAGGTTTTTATCAACTTTTGGGAGCGGCGCAACGACATCGTCATCACCCACTCAGTTAAGTCTTACCTTGTGTCGTCTGTCAGAAACAGGTCGATTAACTACCTCAAACTGCAGCTACCAAAAGATCAGCGGAAAGAAGACATCGACGACTTTCATATACTTCTGCCAACACCCGGTGGGCTGCAGGCTATGGAGTACCAGGAGCTTCACGACCTGGTGCAAAAAGCTATTAACCAATTACCGGAAAAGTGCAAAGCAATATTTGTACTCAGCCGCGAAGAAGGCCTTACATACCAGGAGATCGCCACTCAGCTCGATCTGTCGGTAAAAACTGTGGAGAACCAAATGGGTATTGCCCTGAAGAAGATGCGGGCCGCCCTTAAGCCCTATCTCGATCTCTTTGCTGTAATTGTTTTGGGCTTTTATACTTATTTTTTGTAGATCGCTTAGGGGTATGGCAGTAAATGCTTGACATCTAAATATCTAGTACTGACCAAATGCAACGAGCGATAGTAAATTTTTTTAACGGGCGAAAGCGTGAAGAAGAGCTTAAAGAAGAGGAATTGCAGGATCCTGAGTTAAAAGATGCTATTCGTATATGGAACAGCGCTTCAAAAGACACAAATTATTTCTGTCCTGATGCAGATAAAGCGTGGAGTTGTGTAGCGGGCAAAATCAGGAACAAATCGAATTCAGCCTCTGCCAGGTTTTTCTATTGGGCTGCAGCCAGTATCGGAATCATCCTGGGAGCTTATTTTGCTTTCGATTTTTATCTTTCGCCGTCAACATTGCCCGAAGTTGAAATAGTTGCTCACAATAATGAAGTAACGGAGGCAAAGCTGTCCGATGGCTCCACCGTGTGGATAAATGCGGGCGGGTCAATTTCTTACGACCCTGGTAACCCCCGGGCGATCAGCTTAAAAGGGGAGGCTTTTTTCCAGGTGACACATCACCAAGAGAGCCCTTTCGTTGTCGAGTCGTCGGGTGTGCGTACTACTGTGTTAGGCACCGAATTTAACATTAACGACCGCAGCGATGTAGTAACAATTGACGTGCTGTCGGGTAAAGTGGAAATAAATGCACTGAATAAAACCGTACTAGCCACCCCGCACACCAGGATAACGGTTTCCAGAGAGGAAAACACTGTAACGAAAACTGCCTCGACCGGTGGCAATTTCCTCTTTTGGAAGACGGGATTGCTCGAATTTCACGATACACCGCTGGCTCAAATCCTTGATCAAATTAATTACCATTATAAGTCCGACGTGAAGGCGATTTCGCAGCTGAGCCAATGCAGGCTTACGTTGTCGCTAAACAAAATGACGCTTGAAGAAAGCCTGGACGTAATTGCCACCCTGGTAGACGGCACTGTGAAGAAGCAGGGTGCAGCCTATACCATCCACGGCCAAGACTGCAAGCAGGTAAAATAGCTACACCAACCGATGCATCCTGGCAAGGCAACTGAGCGCTGTATGATGCGGGATATTGTCACGCCAGCGTGAGGGAGGCATCGTGGCCAGCGTTATTGCGCCGTTCAGCCCGCGAAAATAACAGCCCCTTATTTTATTTATTAGGCAGCCTGTTTACCTTTCCATTCAAATACGTGTCTTTTGCTAAAACAAACAAAAGAGAGGTACCAGGTTGGGTCGTATCATTTTCATCTTTCCTTTTTTTCTGCTGCTATTGCGGAATATTGCCTTTTCACAGGATGCAAAGAGCTATATTATTGACCTGACACCAGGTAGTGAAAATCTCACCGTAGCCCAGGCACTGCAGCTGGTGCGCGCCCAAACCCCATTCACCCCCTCGTATGTTACCACTATTGTACCTCTTGCCAAACGCATAGACGTAGAGGCCGGAGAGATTCAGCTTATCGATCTCCTGGACCTGATTGTAGAGAATGAACAGCTGAGGTATGTTTTTCGGGGCGATCTCATCCTTTTCTTATCACACAAGCCGCCCGTTAGTACAAGCAAGCTGTACACAATGAAGGGGCTGGTGCGTGAGCATGAAACACAGGAAGCGCTGATTGGAGCTACGCTGTGGATAGACTCGCTGAAGGCCGGTACGGCAACCAATGGCTATGGATTCTATTCACTCACACTCCCGAGGGGCAGTCATCATGTTCGCATTTCGTTTGTGGGTTTCGAGCCCCTGGAGGCAACGGTAAACCTGGAGAACGACACAACAATGGCGTTCGAACTTGTGCCAAAGCGATCGCAGCTACAGGAGATAGTAGTTTCGCCCAAAGATTTTGAGTCGATGGCGTCAACCATGAACACCGGGTACCATAAAATCAGCCGGAACATCTTTGGCAAAATACCTTACTTTTTAGGGGAGGTAGACATCCTGCAGGGTACACTTTTGCTGCCGGGTATCCGCAACGTGGGAGAGGATGCCTCAGGGATCAACGTGCGGGGTGGATCGACTGATCATAACCTGATTCTGCTCGACGAGGCCATCGTTTTCAATACGTCACATTTTTTTGGGCTGGTGAGTGTGTTCAATCCCGAATCGATAAACGACGTGGAAATTTACAAGGGAGACATCCCTGCAGAGTATGGAGGGCGGCTGTCGTCGGTAATTAGCGTAAGACAAAGGGAGGGCAACAAGGAACGTTTCAGGATGGCCGGTGGGCTGGGGCTGCTGTCGGGCAGACTTGTGGCCGAAGGCCCCATAGTAAGAAACAAAAGCTCTTTTCTGCTTTCGACACGGTCTTCGTTGTTTAGTGTTAATTATTTCGGTTCCGACCAGCAAAACGTGCGAAGGAGTACGGTCAACTTTCAGGACGTAAACATGAAGCTGAACTACGACCTGAACGAAAGAAATAAATTGTACGTGTCGGGGTATTTGGGAAGGGATCGCAACCGGATCGGTGAAAACTTTCTCAGGGTGTGGGGCAACAATGCGTTTACCGGCAGATGGAACCACGTGTTTGGGGAGCGATTATTCAGCAATCAGACTTTTACCGTAAGCGAGTATAGCTACCGAACGGAAGACCCCTCCGAAACCACTAACTTTATAGGCACGTCCTTCATTTTTAACTACACCATCAAAACAGATTTCAACTTTTACGTTAACCCGGCAAGTACCTTTAAATTTGGACATTCCACCATTGTGCATCAGCTGAACCCGGGCGACAGAATTCCGCTGAGTGAAGACGCTTCGGTGATCGAAATCAAGCTGGATTCGGAACACGCCCTGGAGCCTGCTTTTTATGGAAGCTGGGAAAAAAAGTGGACGGAAAAGATAAAAACTTCTGCTGGGTTGCGGTGGTCAAGGTTTTATTACCTCGGCCCCTCGAACGTATACATTTACAACAACAACCTCCCCCGGCGGAGAACCAGCATTATAGACACCGTAGCTTACGAAGCCGGCAAGCTGATCGACTATTACAACGGCATTGAACCAAGAGTGCTCTTAAGCTATAGTCCCACGCAGTCTTCAATGGTAAAGGCATCTTATAACCGCAATTACCAGTACATCCACCGGATAAGCAACAGTATTTCGCCTGCACCGACTGACATTTGGAAGCTAAGCGACAATTACATACTTCCTGAGCGGGCAGACCAGTGGTCGCTCGGGTATTACCGCTATTTTATCAACCGTAAGTACGAAGTATCCTTTGAGGCTTATTACAAACAGTTGGACAATGTGATTGCCTATAAAGATCAGGCTGACCTGCTGCTGAACGAAACGCTGGAAACCGAAGTGCTGCAGGGGGTGGGGCGTGCCTACGGGGCGGAGGTTTTGCTGAGGAAGCCGGAGGGACAGTTTAGGGGGTGGATTAGCTACACAATTTCGAGAGCTGAAACGAAAATTGATGGAAAGAGCCCGGAAGAACGGATTAACAACGGCGATTTTTTCCCCAGCGACTACGATAAGACGCACGATGTGTCGCTGGTGGGAATTTACCAGCGAAACGACAGGCTCAGCTTTTCGGCCACGTTTAATTATAGCACTGGGCGCCCAGTAACCCTGCCGGTGTCTAAATATGTGTACGATGGTGTTATCGTTCCCAATTTTACCCGCCGCAACGAGAGCCGTCTATCGGACTACCACAGGCTGGACCTTTCTGCCACGCTCAACAACAGGGAGCGGGTAAACAGGCGGTTCCATGGAAGCTGGTCGGTGTCGATATATAATGTGTATGCAAGGAGAAACGCTTACTCCTACCTTTTCAGGCAGAGTGAAACGGACCCGGCACAAACGGAAATCATCCGGTATTCGATTTTGGGTACAATTATACCGTCAGTCAGCTACAACTTTAAATTCTAACCCATGAAGCCACGGAGATTTCTTGCCATTTTATTCGTGTCTATTCTTTTTTCGTGCGAAGATCCGATCTCGATAGAACTTCCAGGACAGGAAAACTTTGTGGTAGTGGAAGGGTGGATTACAAACCAACCCGGCCCATACCGCGTAAAACTTTCGCAAACCCTACCGTTTGATTCGGAGTCGGCCACTTCCAAAATCTCGGGTGCCAGCGTCGAAATTGTGAACCACCGTCAGGAGCGGTTTTCCCTGCAAGAGGACCCCGAAGCGCCGGGCGAGTATCTTACCGACTCGGCTACCTTCATTGGCATTGTGGGGCACCGGTATTCAGTGCAGGTGCAATGGGCGGGTAAACACATCGTATCGGCAGCGGAGCTGATGCGCGAAGTCCCGGAGATTGATACGCTAACGTATTCGTTTGTGCGGGATGTGTTTGTACCCGAAACGCTTTCTTACACATCGGGCTACCTGGTTACAGGCTTTGTGGTGGATCCCGATACCCGGAACAACTATTACAGGTGGAAACTCAGACAAAACGGTGTTTTGCATGGGGACGCTGATGATCTGATTTTAATAACCGATCGTTTCTTTAATGGAAAACGATTTGGCTACGAGCTTTCAGCTGTACTTTTTCAGCGAGGCGACACGATTTCAATCGAGCAATTCTCGCTAAATCAGGGTGCCTTCGACTTTTTGCGAAACCTTAACATCCAAGCGATTGGGCTGGGAAAGGCTACCAGCACGCCACCCTCGCTGGTTAGAGGCAACCTTAGCAACCTCAACGATGAAGGTGAAATAATACTGGGTTATTTTGGTGCAAGCAGCACTTCGCAGGCTTCGGTTATTATTGAACCGCTTCAATAGTTGAATCTTTTTATTGAATAATTTGGGGGTAAACGCAGGTTTTATTGTCACTGTTAAAAGGCTTATGATTAACAAACTCGTAAAACCCAGGTGGCTTTTTATCCGTTGTTAGCCAATAGCTTTGAAAACCAGTATGTGCCATATTAAATTTTTACGCCATGTTCATTGATAACAAAATTTCAGAAGGTTTGCTGAAGTTGCTCAAAACCAAAGAAGTAAGGCATTTCAATAAAGCGAAAGACACATTCAGAGACGAAGAAAGCAGGGAAATGTACTTCAGGCAGTTTTATCACGCCCAGGTGCTTGAGCTGGCCGAAGTAAAGGTGCGTTAGAAAAGCATTACAGCAAAATCACCTTTTTGTACTGTGCATCCATATTTTTGAGCTTGATCCTTACTATATAAACACCCGGCTTTAAATGCGACACTGCCGCTTTATAGCCATTATTACCTTCATCCCAATAGTTTAAATTCTGAAGCTGCCCGCTAAGGCTGATTATGGAGATTTGATCCAATACTGAGCCAGCGGGTATTTCAATTTGCAGATCCGCCTCGCTGGGGTTGGGATACAGCAAAATTTTATCGGTCACCAGCGGGTCGCTGCATATTTCAATTTCAGTTGCCACTGCTTGTCTCAGGTTATCAAGCCTGGCAAACAGTTCTTCGCCGGGGCATTCGGTAGCGCAGCCTTGTCGATGCCCCGCTATCACCGGCAAAGCTGGGTTTAGCGGATGGTTTTTTTCTGCCAGCACGTCCAATCCGTCTTTATAGGCTTTCCAGGTTAAAAGGTCTTCCAGCGATTGGAGCGAAGCTTCCGCAGGCTCCATGGCGCTGTAGTCTCCCAATACACATATACCCATTGTGGTGCTGTTCCGCCCACAAAAATGTGCCCCCAGCACAAGATCTTGCTCTCCATCGCCGGGGTCTCTGCCTTTAAAAATAGTTCCATCGGGTGCAATCAGGTAATTGTAGCCCACGTCGGACCACCCGTTTACCTGGGTGTGATACAGGTATATGTTTCTTACCACATTATAGTAGTCGGTGAGGCTGTTGGAGGTAGCTGAGTGGTGTACTATCAGGTGCGCTGTGTTGGTAAAGCTTCTGGAGTACGATGGCGCAGGCAGCCCGTCGCGCCACTCGCTCTGGCTTACCATGGCGGGTTCTTCGCAGCCTTCCTGAAAAGTAGTTAGCCGGCGATGCGCCTGATCCAGCAGTGGGGCTGATATGCCGAAAACGCTGCAGGAGTGTGCGACACCCGGAAGGTGTAATTTTACAGAAGAAGCAGCGTCGGCAAAAATTATCTGAACACTGTTTCTGCCAGCCCCTTCATAGTGAATATCTTCACGCAGTTGAAAGGTATCTTCGTTCGCTATAAGGGTGCCGGCAGTAAATGAGTCGGTATCGCTTATGCGAACAACCACGGAGGTGACTGCTTTGCTAAAATGGTACTCGGAAAATGGCTGGAGCCCAACCTTGTTGATCGTAAGCTGCAGTACTTCACTGCTTATTTTCCGTGAGCTAACATTCTGTGCATTGGCCACACTGAGTACAATAGCTACTGCGAAAACCGAAACAAGTGCCCTTCTGGTCATAACCACGCTGGTTTAGTAGGATAATACAAATCAAAACAGAATAAACGTTTTTTTATCCGAGCCATTGCAACCTTTGTTATAAGCGGAAGTCTTTAGAAAAAAATATAATGAAGCGACTACTCATCATACTGGCAGCGGGGTTAATGGTTACCCAGGCGTCGGCCCAAATGAAGGAAACCCGGAGCTTACCAGCTTTCAGCAGGCTTTCCGTGTCTCAGTCTATCGAGGTAGAACTTGTGGAAGGCAGCAAGGAAGAGGCCGTTATTACTTCGGAGGAAATAGATCTGGATGATATTGTTACCGAAGTCTCGGGCAATAAATTGAAAGTTCATCTCGACGGATGGAACAACAGCTGGCGCGGTTCGGTAAAAATCAGGCTTACTTACCGCAACCTGGAGGAAGTGTCTGTCAATTCTTCGGCAAAAGTTTTTGGCACGTCTACAATAAATGCCAGCAGATTTACTGCCGAAGCTAGCAGTTCGGGCAGGATGGAGCTCGCTGTCAATTGTCAGGACCTCTCCGTGGATGTATCGAGCAGCGGCAAGGTTTCATTGACGGGAAAAGCCACAAACCAGGAAATAGACGGTAGCAGCTCAGGTAATTACGACGGGTTCGAGGTTGAAAGTGACAACGTGAGGGCAGACGTTAGCAGCTCAGGGAAGGTTTACGTAACAGTGAACAACGAGCTAGACGCCGAAGTAAGCAGCAGCGGACGAGTGGTATACAAGGGCAATCCGAAGCGGGTAATGGCAGACCAAAACAGCAGCGGCAAAGTGGTAAAAAACTAGAGCGCCGCAGTGCGAAATAATGAAGCAGGGCAACCTGCTTTTTTTTTGGACTTTTATCAATACGCCGGTTGCAGAGAGTTGTTTTGAAAAAAACATCCTATTATTGGGTCTTGAGCGATCAACGATGTTCCGCAGCCTTTAACCAATTTTAACAATCCGGCCGTAGAATTATGTACCGCAATCAAATCATTATGAATTAATTTTCGTTGGATATATTGTTGATATAAAAATACCATGAATAAACCGTCGATACTTTGGGTCAGTCTGCTTCTTGCGTTTGTGTGGGTTGATCTTTTTGCAATTCAAAGTGAAAATGCAAGTGCAGCAGCAGATACCACAAAGCTTTTGGTTCCGCAGGCCGAGCATGGCAAAGAAGCGCTGCTTATTACCCGGCTGCTTTTACAAAACCATTACCGGAAAACACCTATTAACGACTCCCTGTCCAACGTCATTTTTAATAACTACATCAACAATCTCGACAACAACAGGATGTACTTCCTTGCGTCGGACATAGAGTATTTTAAGCGGTATAAAGACTATTTCGACAACTACCTGCTAACGGGCAATATCGACGTGCCTTTCCAGATCTTCAGGCTGTACCAGGAGCGTTCGCTGAGCAGGATAAAAAAGGTAAATGAGATACTGCAATCAGAGCCCGACTTTACCAAAGACGAAGTTTACGTGCCGGATCGCGAAAAAATGCCCTGGCCGAAAAATTTCAATGAGCTGGACGAAGAATGGCGGAAGGCCATAAAGCATCAGGCGCTTTCCCTGAAGCTGGAAGGAAAAGAGTGGAGTGATATAAAAACGACCCTCGAAAAGCGGTATGCGAGGTACCAAAAAATGATTGAGCAGTACAATAGTGAAGATGTGTTTCAGATGTTTATGAACTCGTTTACCGAGGCGTTTGATCCGCACACCAACTATTTCTCTCCAATTACCTCGCAAAACTTCCAAATTGATATGGCACAGTCGCTGGAAGGCATCGGCGCACGATTGGTGCAGCAAATGGATTATACCCAGATATACGAAATAGTGCCTGGCGGGCCTGCTTTTAAGAGCAAAATGCTGTACAAAGACGATAAAATTGTAGCAGTGGCGCAAGGCGACAAAGAAGAGTTCGTGGACGTGATAGGATGGAGGCTCGACGACGTAGTTCAACTCATTCGGGGTCCCAAGGGTACGGTAGTTCGCCTGAAGGTGATACCGAACGACGCACCCGACGGCGCCCTCCCAATAGAGATCCGGCTGGTGAGAGATAAGGTAAAACTGGAAGAGGAGACAGCTTCAAGCAAGATAATTCCCATTACCGAAGGCAACACAACTTACAAATTGGGCGTCATTACGCTGCCTACTTTCTATTTCGACTGGGAAGGGGCGCAAAAAGGCGATAAAGATTTTAAGAGTGCCACCCGCGATGTAAAAAAACTACTTGAAGAAATGAAGGCGCAGGGAGTAGACGGCGTAATGATGGATCTGCGGTTCAACGGCGGCGGATCGCTGCAGGAGGCGATTAACCTTTCGGGGTTGTTTATTTCCAAGGGCCCGGTTGTGCAGGTAAAAAATGCCGACGGATCGATTGATGTAGGCGAGGATAGAGACAACTCCGTTGCCTACGATGGTCCGCTGGCAGTACTTGTAAACCGCTTTAGTGCATCGGCTAGCGAAATTTTTGCAGGAGCTATACAGGATTACAAACGAGGTGTGATAATCGGGGAAAATACCTTCGGCAAAGGCACGGTGCAAAACCTTGTGGACCTTGATCAGTTTTTGCCACAGGAAAAAGCCAACCTCGGACAAGTGAAACTGACACTCGCAAAATATTACCGTGTTAATGGTAGTAGCACGCAGCACCTGGGAGTGAAGCCCGATATCCAGTTTCCTTCTGCTTTTGACGCCGAAAGCTTTGGCGAAAGTGCCGAACCGAGCGCCCTGCCCTGGGACCAGATCAGAAGCAGCAGTTTCAATCCGGTAAACACAATTGACGCAAAGCTGATCAGCCAATTGGAAAGCATTTATGCCCAGGACCTGAAAGCCAGCACGGCGTTGAAAGAGCTTGAGTACGACATTGAGGAAGCAAAAAAGGCACGGCAGAAAAATGAAATATCCCTGAACTATACCACGCGTAAAAACGAGATAGATAAAATTGAAAGCGCAAGGGAGGCATTCCGCGACTTGAGCACCGAAATTGAGGATTCGGAAGTGAAGGAAGCAACTACCGAAAGAGAAGCCCCCAAAGACCCTTACCTCGACGAGGGTTTGAAATTGCTTGCTAACCTGATTAAAATAAGATTGGGTTAAAAAAAGACCATACCTTTGGGCATGCCTGAAGGACTTAGCGTTAAGAATTGTACCATAAAGTACCCCGGATCAGAAACTAATGCCCTCGGCGGTGTAAGTTTCGAAATGCCCCGGGGTTCTTTTTTTGTCCTTGCCGGAGCAAGCGGGTCGGGTAAAACTACGCTGCTACGTTCCATTGCAGGCTTGCTCGACTTGTACGGGGGAGCCGTTGAATGGAACTCGGAACTGGTAAGGGGGCCGGCCGATACACTCGTGCCCGGGCATCCGCAAATAAAGCTGGTGGGGCAGGAGCTGGAGCTTCAGGAAAAAATGACCGTTGCAGAAAACCTGAAGCACGCACTTCGCGCCTTCTCTGAACCGTACCGGTCGACACGAATCGAAGAGCTGCTTGCACTATGCAGGCTCACGGGCCTTCACAACAGGCTTCCTGCGCAGCTTTCGGGAGGGCAGCGGCAGCGTGTAGTATGGGCAACTGTGCTGGCCGATGAGCCCGAACTGTTGCTGCTCGACGAGCCATTCAGCCACCTCGACATGAATTTGCGGGCAGAGCTCTCACTTTTGCTTAAAGAAATTCGCGATGAGCTGCAAATAACCGTCCTTATGGTTACCCACGACCCCGTAGAGGCGCTATCGTTGGGAGAATACATCCTGCTACTGAAGCATGGGCGGGTTGAGATGCTGGACACTCCACGTAGGGTGTATTATGAGCCGGTGTCGGCCTACGCTGCTGCATTTTTTGGAGAGGCTAATTTTTTCAGCTCAAAAGAGCTCAGTGCCCTGGATGTGGATTTTGAGGCGAGCGGGGCCGGCAAGTGGGTGCTCCGGCCGGAATTTGTACACTGCTCGCAAAATGCACAAGGGATAAAAGCCAAAGTGGTTGACTGCCAGTTTAGGGGTGCATACTATTTGGCTACGCTAAAAGCCCATAATGGTAAGCTGCTGAAGGCGGTGGTAACTCAACCGCTTGAAATCGGGGCAGTTTTGTTCGCTGGGGTAGCCGCTTCCCGCCTTCATCCAATTGGAAGCTGAGCTACAGGCGCCATGTGTGTGTTGATAAGTATGGTATAAGCTGTGGTTGAAGCGTGGATAAGTGGGTGTATAACTAGTTGATAAACAATCTATTAAATTCTTTGAAATGCAAGTTTTTGTGAAGAACTTTAGTACATCAGGTAAGAGATAGTCTACTGAATCAGCCGGTTCAGGCCTTTTTAAGAAAAGTTGAGCGATCAGCGTACTTGGGGAGGCTGTCGGGAAAACAAGCTTCGGCTTGGACGATCGAGGTAGGCAAACAGTAGCCTGACGGATTTTATCGGCTACGGTTGGTAGTATCTGAAACGGGCAGGGGTCGCAAAGATTTCCTGCCCGTTTTGCTTTTGTAACAGGTGCACACGTTTGTTTCGATCGGCCATACTCAGGCTTGATCCCCCAATCATTTATTTTGGTGTTTTTATAAGCCACTTACGATGCCAATTTTTCCAAACTTCAAATAACTTATAGCGAAAAATGGAAAATAGGTTAACGCGTCTTACATTTGTACTAAAGCAAGTAATTTACTTCAGGTGAACCCATCGCAAACCATAGCACTTTATCAGCCGCTCCTTTACACGCTGGCCGTGCGCATGGTTGGTTCGTTGCAGGATGCGGAAGATATTGTTCAGGATACTTTTCTTAAATGGTTAACGATCGACCAGAAAAAAATTCAGAACACAAAGGCATATCTCATTAAATCGGTAACAAACAGCTGCATTAATCACCTGAATACAATTAAGCGAAAAAAGAAGGAATACATTGATTCGATCAATCCCTCGGAGCTAATGGTGAAGTACGATTGGTCGCATATTGATCTGGAGCATGAACTTTCTTCAGCTTTGGCTGTTATTCATAAGAAGTTGGAGCCGGTTGAAAAAGCTGTTTACCTTCTCAGGGAGGTATTCAACTTCGACTACGATGAATTGCAGGAGATTGTGAATAAGAAGAAAGACAATTGCCGTCAGCTTTTCAGCCGGGCAAAGGAAAAACTCTCGATCGATACTGCTAAATTAAATTTTGAAATAGGAAACTCATCACAGCTATTCGAAAGCTTTAAGAAGGCATGTTCTCTGGGCGAGGCATCTGAACTCATCGACAACCTGAAATTGGAAATAGCCCAAAAAGCCTGATAACCGATTACTTTCCCCTTCAATTAAAAAATAAATTTCAGTTTCTGTCACAACTCGGCCACACGTTTGTCTTATAGGTTAAAACCCCTGATCGGGCAATCTAAACCGTATTAAATTAATTATTACAACATGGAAGTTATTATTCCCTTCTTCATTGCACACTGGTATCTGTCATTGTTCTTTCAGACCTTCTTCTTGCATCGCTATGCATCGCATGCAGCGTTTACGATGAGCAAGGCTACTGAGAAAGTGTTTTTCGTACTGACCTGGATATTTCAAGGCTCAAATTACCTTAGCCCCTACGGCTACGGTGTGATGCACCGGATGCACCACGCTTTTGCCGATACCCCCGACGACCCTCATTCTCCCAAATATGATGAGACTATCTTCAATATGATGTGGAAGACCAAAACCATTTATTCAGACATTGCCAGCAAAAAGGTAGTACCTGAGAAAAGATTTGTAGAGGGCGTACCTCAGTGGGAGGCTTTCGATAAATTCGCACGCTCGTGGTATTCACGCCTGTTTTGGGGCGCTCTTTATGTGGGCGTATATGTGCTGTATGCCGACGCCTGGTGGTTGTGGTTGTTCCTCCCGATGCAATTTGCACTTTCTCCGATACATGGAGCTATCATCAATTGGTTTGCGCATAAATATGGCTATCGCAACTTTGAGGTTGGGGACACTTCGAAAAACTTTTTGCCCGTAGATTTTCTTATGATGGGCGAAAGCTACCACAACAACCATCATAAGTTTGGCTCACGGCCTAATTTCGGTGGCATCCGCTGGCACGAAATTGACCCGACGTATCAGGTAATAAAGGTGCTGGACAGAATGGGCATTATTGAAATAAAGAATAAGAGAACGCTGCCGATTGAAGAACGCAAGAAAGTAGCGGCTTAAGTCGATAGTATTTCATACACCTGAAAAATGAAGAGCTCACCAGCAACGGTGGGCTTTTTTTGTGGAAATGAATTTACAGGGACGCCTGGAGGAATATGCCGAAGGAGGCAAATTGGTTATGCGAGTGAAATGCGCACTTTTACTTTTTTTATTCGCTCATCCTTTAGCTTCGAAACCAGGGTTTTTGCCGCTGAGGGAGTGACAGCCACGTAAGAAACGTCGTCCTTTACCTCAATAAGGCCCAAATCGCCGGACGAGAGATTGCCCTTTTTTATAAAAAGACCAACTATATCAACTTTGCTAACCTTGTCTCTTTTACCGGCACTCAGCTTCAAAGTAGTCCATTCCGAGGCATTAGCCGGTTCAATACCTTCCTTCAATGATTCCACCTGGGTTTTTTTATTGATAAAGGATGGCAGGTGTTCGTTTTGCGCCAGCACAAGGTAGGAAACGCCGGTGGCATGCATGCGGGCGGTGCGTCCGTTGCGGTGGATGAAAGCGTCTTCGGTCTTAGGCAGCTGGTAGTGGATCACCGTTTCGATATCGGGTATATCCAAACCACGCGCTGCCAGATCGGTGGCTATCAGCACCCGGCTACTTCCGTTTCTGAACTTAACAATAGCCAGCTCCCGCTCTTCTTGCTCAAGCTTGCCGTGGTAAATGCTATGGGCCAGCCCCTTTTCGGTTAAAATCTCGCTTATTCTTTCCACCGCATCCCTGTGGTTGCAAAATACGAGCGACTGTTTTTTGCCCAGCTGGCAGATCAGCTTGTAGAGTGCTTCCAGCTTGTCCTGCGCCTCTGCACGCACTATTTTCTGAGTAAGTTTCGGGTTGTCTTTTTTTAGGAAATCGAGCACGTAAAAACTTTTGCCTGCCAGCACCGCAGGTAATTTGGAAATATTGGTAGCCGACGATAGCATGATGTTTTTAATGTCGGGCAGGTTTCGAAGCAACGCAGACACCTCGCTTTCGAAGCCCAGCTCAAGGCACTTGTCGAACTCATCCAGAATTAGTGACCGGATATTGCGGCCATCGAAACTGCCTTTGGTAAGGTGATCGAGCAGCCTGCCAGGCGTGCCTATGAGTAAAGCGGGCGGATTTTGCAGTGTGTCTGTTTCTGCCTTGAAAGAATGGCCACCATAGAAAGTGCTTACTTTATAACCGGTGCCCAATGCTTTCCAAACCTGTTCAATCTGCAGCGCAAGTTCCCGCGTTGGGCTCACTATAACCGCCTGAATAGAATTACCGCCAGACTTTAGCCTTTCCAGCAATGGCAGGAGGTAGGCGAGGGTTTTGCCGGAGCCGGTGGGAGACAGCAGCGTAATCTCAGGTTGCTTGCGGGCTGCTTCAATGGCGGCCGACTGCATTTTGTTCAATTCGGTAATTCCAAGCTTCTGCAGGTACTGTTCAATCATGGTTTTGTTTCTCGCTGCACAAAGGTAATTCTATTTGCTAGGGCACGAACGCTTTTGGGGTAAATGTAGAATTTGAATTTTTTTCGTCCGGCTTATGGAAAGTAGCAAGATTCTGCATCCATGGATTATAAACCAAAACGCTATAATTATGATGACAGTACAATCCATGTTGGCAACGGCAGTCTTTTCACTCATTTGGCTGCTTCCGGGCTACAAAGACGAAGATGTAAACGGAGAAGACCCTTTCCGAAAAATTACGATGTGCGAATTGCCCAAAGGATGTGTGTTCAAAACCCTTTTTGAGGACGAGCTGGATCTGGCAGCAACCGAAACTCTTGACAATGCGACCTCTGTAGGGAAGGGTGCGGCGTGGCTGGTAAAGGCCCAGCAGACCAACGGGGGGTGGGGAGCAGGCAGTCATTATCAGCAGAATGTGCTGGATCCGCAGGCCGTTAGCACCGACCCGGCTACAACTGCCATGGCCGCTATGGCTTTGCGAAATGCAGGTTCAACGTTGTCGGCAGGTATGTACCGTGATCAGCTGATGAAAGCCACTATTTACCTGCTGACGGCTGTGGAGAGTGCTTCTGCAGCAAGTGCTACCATTACAGAACAAACAGGTACCCAGATACAGGTAAAGCTCGGAGGAAATATTGACGCTATCTTAACACTGCAATACCTTAGCAATATTGTCGACGAAGTATCGGACAGCCTTTTGAAGCAGCGGGTGCAAAATGCCATGAACGTCTGTTCTCAAAAAATACAGCGTAACCAGGCTGGCGACGGAAGCATGAACGGGGCCGGCTGGGCAGGCGTGCTTCAGTCTTCGCTGGCAACCAATGCATTGGAGTCGGCGCTGGCAAAAGGCGCAGCGGTAGACGAAGACAACCTGGAGCTGTCTCGTAAATATCAGAAGAGCAACTACGACGTCAGCTCCGGAAACGTAAGAACCGACATGGGAGCGGGAATCGTACTGTACTCTGTTTCCGGCTCAGCCCGGGCCACTGCTAAAGACGCCCGGAAGGTAAAGCAGGATATGGAAAAGGCGATACAAGAAGGGAGAGTTGAGGAGGATGCGGAAGTCACTCCCGAGGTGTTGCAAGAAATAGGCTTTACTGCCGAGGAAGCGTCGGCATATGCATCGTCTTACCAGGTATATGCTGCCTCAAAATCTGTGGCGCAGGACGACCAGGTAATGGCCGGGTTTGGAAATAACGGAGGCGAGGAGTTTTTAAGTTATTTGCAGACCGGTGAATCGCTGATTATAAGTAACGACGAAGGCTGGAGGGAGTGGCACAAATCGATGTCGGATAAAATGAATGCAATTCAAAACGCTGATGGAAGCTGGAATGGCCACCATTGTATTACCAGCCCTGTATTTTGCACGGCCACTGCTTTACTCATTCTTTCGATAAATAACGATGTAGAAAGGTTGCAGGCGGTTACGAATCGCTAGTCTTTCGCTTCGGAAAGCGCAACTCAAAATGCTATCAGTGCGCTGTAAATGTTGGCCCTCTGGTATACGGAGGGCACTTCATTGAGTTTGGTGCATGGTGGAAAACGCAGGTGGCCGAGTAAGTCATCAAGCGAGGTAAGGCTAATGGGAAACGGTACCCAGCTGTTTGGACTGTCCATATTGTATTCAACGACAATAATCCGACCGCCGGCAACAAGCGTTTTTTGCAACGGCAAAAGCAACGCAGCTTTGTCAGCTACGAAGTGCAGGGAGTTTGCCATAATTATGCCATGGTAAGCGGCGGGCTGGTATTCCATTTTTAGGAAATTCGCCTGCATTGTTTCGATTGCAACGGCTTTATTGCCGGACGGGGGCTTCTGCGTAGAGGCGAAAGTGCGGTCGACCGCCAATATTCTGCTGCCGGGGTGGAGCAGGGAGCTTAGTGCGCTGGTAAATAACCCGGCCCCTGCACCAAGGTCCGCCCAATGTTGAGGATAAGACGAGTCGACACCGGCTTGAATGAGTTGAATGGCCGTACTTAGTTCCATGAATCCCGGGGTTGGTTTTAGTTTATGTCCTTAAAACCGGTAGGCAATTACGCGTATGAATTACATCTTTCGCTACTTTTGAAGTTTAAAAGTAGCATTAATGAGTTTACCACAGGAAATTGAGCAGGAAAAACTGATTCGCCGGATCAGGAAGAGGGTATGGGATGTGCAGGAGGAATTCGGAATCATAGAAGCCGGCGACAAGGTAATGGTGTGCCTGTCGGGTGGGAAAGATAGCTATACCATGCTCGACATGCTGCTGCATGTGCAAAAGTCGCGGCAAAATGACTTTAGCATAGTAGCAGTGAACCTCGATCAGAAACAGCCCGGTTTCCCCGGGGAAGTTCTTCCAGGTTACCTCGCTCAACTGGGGGTGGAATTCAGGATAGTGGAACGCGATACCTACTCGGTGGTTGTGGATAAGGTGCCTGAAGGGAAAACGATGTGCAGCTTGTGCTCCCGCTTGCGTAGGGGTATACTCTATACAACTGCCGAAGAGATAGGAGCAACCAAAATTGCGCTGGGCCATCACAGAGAAGATGTGCTGGAGACTTTTTTTCTTAACCTGTTTTTTAGCGGAAAAATAGAGGCCATGCCGGCTAAATACCGTACTGACGATGGTAAACATGTGGTAATACGCCCACTAGCCTACTGCTGGGAAACCGACATTGCCAAATACGCTGAACTTCGGAAGTTCCCAATTATCCCCTGCAACCTCTGCGGATCGCAGCCCAATATGCAGCGTAAGGTGATAAAGGAAATGATGCGGAAATGGGAAGAGCAATTTCCCGATCGCACGGAAGTGATGCTGACTGCTCTGAAGAACGTTTCGCCTTCTCACTTGTTTGATAAAGACATTTTCAATTTTGAAGAGCTGATTTCCAGGGTAGGCAAAGAGGTACATTCGGGCGAGTATGTACCTTGAGGCGTGCTGGCTGAGCTACCCAGGCTCAAATTGATGTTGCGGGCGAGGTATTTCCACCATCATGAACAGCTAAAATACCCTTGACGCGGTATTTACTCCCTCGGGCAGGCGATTTAATTTTCGGTATTCTAACCTGGAATTTATGAAACGCCTTTTTAGCCTGTGTTTTTTCTCAATTTGTTTTCATGCCGTCGTAAGCCAGTCGTCGTGGAAAGCCGAAATGTATGAGCAATACGACCATGAGTCGTTTGCTTCCTTTGCACCGGCGAACCAGCGCATCGATTTCAATAATATCGACTATGCGCTGCTGAATGCTGCCATCTTTTTCGAAACCAACCGCCAGCGTGTGCTGAATGGAGTGGCTCCCGGAAATTACGCAGTGGCACTGGAGAAGATTGCTTTCGAGCATTCGTACGACATGGTGAGGCTTGATTTTTTCAGCCATACCAGCGTAGTTCCGGAAAAAGCGGACATGAGCGACAGAATGGCTTCGGTGGGTGTTTCCAACTCGGCTGGAGGGGAGAACATAGCGATTACCTTTGGTATTGAATATGAGGCTGGAAGGTCGGTCTACAGCCCTTCAACCAACGGCAGCAGTTATTTCAGCTACGAGTACCGTGGAGCTCCTATTCTTAACTGCACCTATAATTCGCTAGCTAAAGCAGCATTGGTGCAATGGATGAACTCGCCCGGACACCGCGCCAACATATTGAACGGCTATGCTTTTATGGGATGTGGCGGATTTTTGCAGCCAATTGCCTCAATAGATGATTTTCCAAAATTTAAGCTCACGCAAAACTTTGCAGGCATGGCGGGTAATACGGATGCGCATATCGACTATGGCAGCTACAGGGCTGTACCCGCGGTCCCGGTTCAGACGCAGGCCCAGCCCAAGCAAACTACCAGTGCAGGGAGTTATGGCTCCGGAGGTTCGGAAGACGTAGTGCCTGAGCGAAAAGCCAGGGCAAAGAAATCCGGCCCGAAGCGAATCACCATGCTGCTGGCGGGAGGAGGCAACGTTTTCCTTGGCACGCCGGGCAACCTGGCCCTTCCCGAAATGAGTGCCGGCTACGAGGCAAATGGGCACCTTGGCTATTTGTACAACAACGGGAAACACTCGATCGGAGTGTTTGGCCGGTATGGTAGCCTCAGTGGTGGTGCGGCAAGGAAGCTTGCAGGTACCTATCGTCTTCTCAGCGAAGACGATATCGCTGCTGGTGCGGCAAATTCTTACCTGGAGATAGAGGGCGGATTTATTTTCTGGCGATTTCTGCGGCTAACCGCTGGAAGTAGCGTTTCGACTGTATTGCTCAACGATGGTACAGAGGAACAGATGAGGATGGGAACTGGTACGCTTGGCTTCAACATCAGGTTCGGAGCAGTGCGCTGGTTTATCAATGGCACCACGTATTTCGACAAAACTATGGAATCGTTTTACCTGCGGCCATCCACAGGGCTCGGGATACAGTTTAGCATGATTAGATTCAGGTAGCCGGGCAAACAGGCTGCGGTAGATACATTTGCCCTCGTTTTTTGCGTTGTAATGGGGTGAGAAGGGGAAGTGTAGTTGCAGTTCTGGCAGTATTTTGTGCCACAGGTCTAATTTATGGCCGCCAGCATGAGTCATATGTACTGCCTGCCGCACCAATGGCTACTCCGGCAAAAACAGAAAATTCTGTAAACGAGGCTTCTGTACCGGCAGAAAAAAAGGAAAACACAGTATCGAAATCGGGGCCGCGAAAATTCTCGTTGCAAATAGGAGGGGGAGCAACCGCATTCATGGGGGTGTCGGAAAACGTTTTGTTCAATAGTGCCAACACAGGCTATATAGCGACAGTTTACCTCGGGTACCGGTTTGGCAGACTGAGGCATTCCGCCGGACTGTTTGGCACGATGGGTAATCTTAGTGGTAGCACCACTCGCTTTCTTTCCAGATCGTATCGCATGACTATTGCAGCAAGCATAGATACCGAGGTTCAGGGAAATAAATACGTGGATTTTGAAGCGGGCGTATTGCTTTGGGAGAAGCTTCGGCTTTCTGCGGGCCCCAGCTGGATGTGGGTAAGTCTAAGCGATGGCGCAACGAGCACCATCAACCTTGGCACATCTACGCTCGGATTTCAACTGCGAACAGGCCCGCTGCGGTGGTTTGTCAATGGCACGGCTTACTTCAACAAAGAGTTTGATCGGTTTTTTATAAGGCCTTCTGCCGGGTTAGTGATTCAACTGTACATGATCCGGTTTTATTGAAGCTTTACTAAACCCCGGAGGTGGAGCCTGCACAAGGTTTAGTAAAGCTTGACTTCTTCTACTCGCTCCTCAAATACTTCACCGGATTAATATATACTGCCTTAACTATGCGGTACAATATGGTGGCCATTGTTATTACCAGTACGGCTGCAATGGGAATTACCATCAAACCAATTGAGATGTTGATTTGATAGGCAAACTGCTGCAGCCAGTTGCTCATGAGGTAGTATCCCAGTGGTAGTGCAACTGCGCAGGCAATACCGATAAGCACAAGAAAACTCCGGCTCACCAGCCACATGATGTTCCCCGATCTCGCTCCCAAAACCTTCCTAATGCCAATTTCCTTCGTTTTTCGTTCCACAATAAAGGTAACCATGCCCAACATGCCCAGACAACTGATGAGCACAGCCACCACAGCAAATACCTTAAACATTGAGCTGAGCCGTTCTTCTGCCTGGTATTGTTGCTCAAACGACTCGTCGACAAAGGAATAGTTGATTGGGTTTTTAGTGTCAAATCTATCCCATGTTTCCTCCACAAAGGCAACAACCTCCTGCATATTGCCACCGGCTATCTTCAAACAGATGCTTCTATGGAAGTTGTTATTCTTCAGTAAAATCATAGGCCCAATGGGGCTGTGCACCGACTCGAAGTGAAAATCTTTGGTTACACCAACTATGCGCCCTTCAATTCCCCCGTAGGTTAATTTACGTCCAACCGCTTCTTCGTTGCTGTTAAAGCCAAGCTCTCTGGCTGCAGCTTCGTTGATAAGATAGTAGCCAACAGAATCGGAATCCATGTCCTTTGTAAAATCCTGGCCCGCAGCCATTTGAATGTCGAAAGTTTTAATGAAATCCTCGTCAACCCCTATATAAGGCAGGCGGAAATTGACAGGCGTGACGGAGTCGCCGTGAAAAATAGTAGCTCCCATGTTGTCGAGTAAGCTGCCAGTCGGGATTCTCGATTGAAATGAGGCACTTTTGATATTTGGATTACTTAACAGTTCATTCTTAAAGGACTGGATTTTTGGGTAAATGTCTCTGCTAAGCGAGACCTGCAACACGTTTTCTTTGTCGTAGCCAGGGTCGGAGTTGAAAATGAATCCCATTTGCGCATTTACAACCGCCAGCGAAAAGATGATACCAATGGTGACCACATATTGAAACGTGACCAGCACCGACCGGAAATTAACCTTGCTGGCACCAAAGGTAGCCTCTCCTTTCAGCGAGCTGATGGTATTGAGGCTGGAAAGGTAAATTGCAGGATACAGCCCGGCTACCAATGTTACCAGAACAAGAAGCATAACCATACCGCCAAACAGCTGGTAGTCGCGAAGAAAATTGATGGAAAGCTCTTTGTCCATAAAAGTGTTGACGTAAGGCAAGGCTAGCGCAGCCAACCCGATAGCGATTGGGAAGGAGATGAGCGTAATTAGGGCAGACTCCGTTACAAACTGCCCCACAAGAGACTGCTTGGTAGCTCCTATAGATTTCCTTACGCCAACTTCCTTCATTCTGCGGGTGTAGCGTGAGGTGGCCAGATTCATGTAGTTGATGCAGGCGACCAATATGAGCAGCACTCCGATAACGGAAAATACAATCACCTGGCTCAGGCTTCCGTTGTTTTCAATCTCTCCGGAAAGCTGCGAGGTCAGGTGAATGTCTTTGAGCGGCTGGAGCACAAATCCATAGTAATCGTGAGCCGGCACATCTCTTATTTTCCCAACATACTTGTCAAAAAAAGTACCACCGCCCTGCTCAATTATTTTAGAATCTGAGGGGTTTGCCAGCCGCACGTACGTGAGGTAGTTGTAGTTGCCTCCCACGTTATTAAATACATCGGGGTTATTAACTACATTTTCATAAATGGCAAAGGGCGAGAGGTAGTCGAAATGGAAGTGTTGTTGCCTTGGCATGTCTTCCATTACGCCTGTTACAGTAAGAGACATTCCGTTGCCCCTGGCCTCTATCTTCAGGTTTTTGCCGATGATGTCCTGGTCGCGCCAGTCGTTGCCGTAAAGTTTGATGGCCGCCGCTTCGGAGATCACAATCGAATTTTGCTCTTTGAAGGCGTTTTCCTTGCTGCCCGCCAGAAAGGGGAAAGTAAAGATGTCGAAAACATCAGGGTCTGCAAACACCACCTGCTCGCCGGGGTAACGCTTCTCACCAATCACAATGTCGGGAAATGCCCAGGGAAAAAAGCGAGCTGCATGAGTAACCTGCGGGAAGTCGGCCTTTAACCGTGAGGCGTGCCCTGCAGAGGCAAAGGCCCACTGCCGCTGCAGTGTTTCGCCATCTCCATTAAAATTTTGTACCGTCACGCGGAATACATTGTCGGCATGTTCGTGGTGTTTGTCGTAGCTCAGTTCATCTTTCACGAAAAGCGCGATGAGCACAAATGCTGCCATACCGGTAGATAACCCCAGCAGGTTGATGCCGGTGCTTACCTTGTACTTCACAAGGTTGCGGAAGCCGATGAGAATGTGATTTTTGATCATATCGATTTTATTATTGAGTTTCAGAAAAGAAAAAAAAGGCCGCATTAATGATGGGCGCATGAGACCGATAACCTGAAGCACAAGCCAGCTATTGGTTCTCAGCCTTGTCCAATTCGCAGAACGGATCTCATACTCCTCCTCCAAGTCGCCCTGTATGTCTTCAAGCAACTGCGGATGGCAAAACCATTGCAGCCAGCGCAGTGCCAGGTTTGGAGGTAAGTATTTGGCTTTTTGTTGCTTCATTAGTTTTTCATGTTGAGTACGGTAGCAGGAATCGACTGCCACAAGCCAAGCCGCACATCTTTATAATGATCCAGCGCTTTAACGCCGTAGGGGGTAATGCGAAAGTAGCGCTTGCGCTTGCCGCCGCGGACCGCCGTGGCTTCACCAAGCTCCGACTTTACATAACCTTTTTTCTCCATTCGCCGGAGCGCAGTTTGCATAGCGCCTGTGCTTACCGTTTTCTTCAGGCGGCTTTCCATTTCCTGTTTGATGGTTACGCCGTAGGCGTCGTCGTGAAGCACCGCCACCGTGAGTAAAACCATTTCTTCAAATTCGCCCAATTGAAAGTTGTTCATGACTAAGACAATTAATGTCCTAAATGTAAATATAATCGGCGGATAAAAAACCTAAATGTATATTTAATTATGGAAAAGACCGCTGCGGGCGAGGAAGGTTGCAGAGATTTGGCTGCACCACATGAAAATGGGGGGCTAATCTCAGAAAATGAATTGAACTGAAAAAGAGCCGTAGCTTAATTGAGCAGAGGTTTACATTTTTCCGAGGCAATTGGGACGTTCTTGGAAAGTGAATAGCAAAGCGTAAATTTAACCCCCGGAGTCTTTTAAATTGTAACACTTATGAAAAGGATATTGGGCCTTTCCTGTTTTTTGCTGGTCGGCATTGCACCGCCGGGGCAGTCGCAAGGTGTGAACTGCAATGTCTCGCAGTATAGCGGAGGTGAGGGGTGCATTTCTTGCGAGACGGTGGTAAGTGTTGCTGCTTCCGCCGTTTGGAAAGCAATTTCCACGAGAGAAGGCTTAAGTGCCTGGGCTGCCAGGGATGCGCTGGTGGAGTTGAAAATCAATGGATTGTATGAGCTTTATTTTTTTCCTGAGAAAGAACCCGGCAAAAGAGGTATGGAGGGAAATACCATTCTTTCCTATTTGCCGGAAAAAATGCTTTCGTATAAAGGTGGTATGCCCAATACCTGGACCGTGTGGACACTCGATTCACGAGGCGATTCGACTGTAGTGACTTTTTCGGCTATCGGAGTGGGGGAAGAGTGGACGAGTCAACTGCCACACTATCAAAACGCCCTGGCAGACTACGTGAAGGGCTTGAAAGCGTACCTGGAAGGAGCTGCCGAACCCCAATTTGAATACGAAAAGGCAAAAAAGAAAAGCGGGGACGGGTGAGTAGCTTTTCGTTTTTTTGAGAAGCGCATATTTGGATTACATCCCAGTCGGGATCATCAATGCCGATAAACTAAAAATGAAAGGGCGATATAAATGTAATTATGTCCGATCTTATATGCAGAAGGAATGAGCAGCCCAACGCCAGCCACCATTGATGACTACATCGCCCAGTTTCCCCCTGAAATTCAGACAAGGCTAACCCGGATACGCGAGGTGTTTCATAAGGAATACCCGGCGGTTGAAGAATCTATCCGCTACAACATGCCTGCTTTCAGGCTTGGGAAAGAACATTTATATATCTCGGCCTATAAAAAGCACATCGGCATGTATCCGTTGTATGGCTTGGGGGAGCTCGAAAGCGATATCGCAACCTTCCGGGGCAAAGGAACCAAAGATGCCGCACACTTTGTGCATGCACGGCCATTGCCGCTGGAGCTAATTGCCAGGATTATCAAAGCAAAGTCGCTCAAGCGTTAACCTTATTGGGCTCAATCAAACAGCCCCAGCTGCATATTGGGCGGCTTGGCTTTTCCCATCACCGTTCTGCCTCCATACCTCCAGGAGTTTTCGCGCTCCAGCTCAATTACATCCTGCAGGTTACCGGCCGGTTCAAAATCCTTCTCTATGAGCTGTGCTGCCTTGCCAAGAGCGTTGAGCGCTTGTAGCTTGTCGCTGTGGCCCAACCTGGCTTTTTCGATAGACGTTCTCAGCATTTGTATGCTTTCGTCGTACACCTTGGTCGGAACGGGGAAGGGATGGCCATCTTTGCCGCCGTGTGCAAATGAGAACCGTGCCGGGTCGCTAAACCTGGAGGGCGTGCCATGTATTACCTCACTTACCAGTGTAAGCGATTGCAGCGTTCTGGGCCCGAGGCCCTCCAGCAGCAGCAGGCTTTCAAAATCATTTGTGGGCTTTTCCTGTGCGAGTGCAAGTACGGCGCCAAGCCGTTTCAGGTCAACATCGCCACTTCGCACGTCGTGGTGGGCAGGTAGCTTAATTTTGCGGATTTCCGTCAGCATTCTGTCGGGGTTTTCGTGCGCAATTGCCAAAATTCCCTTTTTTGTACTGTCAGCATCCCTGGCTGTAAGGTTCAGTATTTGTCCTTGATTCTTTCCGTAAATAAAGGTGTGCGGTTCCTCGGTAAAGCTTTTTAGCTGCGAGGAATGCCAGTGATAGCGGCGGGCATATCCGGAAATGCCATTCATACCCTGCTGAATAACCGCCCAATCGCCTTTGTCGGTAAGTACAAAGGAGTGGAGGTAAAGCTGAAAGCCATCCTGCACTGCCGTATTGTCAACTTTGGCCGAAAGCCGGCTGCTCCGTACCAGTTCGGCACCGTTGAGGCCTGTTTTTTGCGAGATAGCCAACAGCTCTTCGGGTGTTCTGCGGCTGTGCCGGCCTCTGCCACCACAGATATAAATACCCAGCTCTTTAGACAGCGGATTAACAGAGGACTTCAACGCGCCCATCACAGATGTGGTAATGCCAGATGAATGCCAGTCCATGCCCATTACACATCCCAACGACTGAAACCAGGCGGGGTCGCTGAGACGGCGGATAACTTCGGCTTTGCCGTACTCCAGCACGATGGCTTCTACAATGGCTCCGCCGAGCTTGGCCATGCGCTCCGCGAGCCAACGGGGCACCCTGCCATTGTGGAGAGGGAGATCGGCGTAACCTGATTTTTTCATCAAGGTAAATCTACGAAGAAGAAGGGAGCTGGTGATGTAGATGTAGCCAAACCCGTGCCTTTTCAATACTTAGTTATGAGGGCGCAACTATTCGGGTCCGACAAAAAAAGGCCGCTCTTTCAAGCGGCCTTACAGTGGCTAAAGCATGTAGCTTTTACACGGCTGCACCAACCCGCTCCAGCAATGCTTTGGTAGCCTTAATACCCTCCGGTTCCGACAGTTTGCTGCCCTCGTATTCAATGCCGATATGGCCCCGGTAGCCTGCATCTTTTACCGTTTTCAGCACCCGGCTGTAGTCGGTTTCAATGCAGTTTCCCTGCTCGTCGAAGTCGTACGCCTTAGCGCTGACACCCTTCGCTAGGGGCATCAGGTCTTTCATTCCCTGGTAGCGATCGTACTCTTCCAGGCATACCCTCCAGTCGTCCGGATCGCGGCTAATGCAGAAGTTTCC
>CBFGTI010000058.1:0-31813 GCA_965651695.1 uncultured Imperialibacter sp.
CATAGCAATCTGCCGCCCCGGCACCGCCACTTAGAACTCAGAACTGAAAACTCAGAACTGAAACCCCAGAACCGCAGCATCAAGCAAACGACCCGTCACTCAGTGGCACTACAACCTTAAACCTTGAACAGCAACCATAGCAATCTGCCGCCCCGGCACCGCCACTTAGAACTCAGAACTAAAAACTCAGAACTGAAACCCCAGAACCGCAGCATCCAAGCCAACGCCCCGCCACTCAGTGGCACTACAACCTTAAACTCTTAAACCTTAAACAGCAACTATAGCAATCTGCCGCCCCGGCACCGCCACTTAGAACTCAGAACTGAAAACTCAGTACTAAAAACTCAAAGCCCTACTTCACCCCCCATCCATTGTACACATAAAGGTTGATCTGTTTGTCTACTGTGTTAGTGATGAACCGGCACACGAGATCGCCGCCCTGTGTAGTCATTTCGGTGATGCTGTTGTTGCCTTCGGTGTAATCCTCGCCTTTCATAATTCCCATGCTTACCATGGTGTTTATTTCGCCGACTACACCATTAACAACCTCCGTGAGTACGGCAATGTCATCAGTTTCAAGGTTGTAGCTCGACAGGTAGACAAACCTTTCGGAGTCTTCCTGAAAGCCGATAAGGTAATAGGCCGCTGATTTCAGGGAAGTGTTTGAATTGTAGTAGATGTAGGTGGAATCCTCCATGATCTTATCTCCAATAACGCCAGAGAAGTCGTTGGCTGATGCCAATACCAATTTTCTGAATTCTTCGCCTACGGTTCCCTGGCTGTAAACGCCCTGGAATGTGAGCACCAGCAGAGATGAAATGAGGAGCTTTTTCATAGTTTTTTTGTTGAAGGTCCCCGCTTTAGACAAGGAAGTCTATCCCCTTTTTAAGGTATTTTGGCATTGTCGCCGAATAAACCCTCCAAGGGTAAAATACGAGCAACCTGCTAAACACATCTTTAATGTCTTACCGCAGCCAAACCCTTTGAGTGTTGAGGGCGGATTCACAATAGCATCAAATCGCGGGGTGGGTTTGTGAGAAACGGATTAAACCCTCCATGGGTGATGTAGAAGCAGTCTGCTAAACACATCTTTAATGTCTTACCACAGCCAAACCCTTTGAGGGTGACCGTTGGATTTGCCATTGCAGCAAATCACGGCTGCGTCCCATCACCCTCCAAGGGTTCAGGCATTACTGACAGCGAGGTTGAGCCTTCTGCTCAACTATCTCAACCCCAGTCCTTGGAGGGTTTGTAGTGTGAACAACATTCAACGCTGTAAGAGAAGCAACTTTCCAGATGCATCGTATCGAATTCAAATGCTTTTGAGGTTTTGATTATTTTCTTATTTTGCTTTATCAACCCAGTCAGCTATGTCTCAACAAAAGCCACCACTAAAGCCCTCATTTACTTACCATATATATACTCATTGCAACGGCGAGGAGAATTTGTTTCGAAACGAGGATAACTACTTTTATTTCCTTAAAAAGTATGGTGCATGCATTCCGCCAATCGCTGAAACTTTCGCCTATTGCCTATTACCCAATCACCTTCACCTTATGGTAAGGATTAGAGATGAGGAAACTGTATTAAAATTTCTGCATAAAAGGAAGCCTGCCTTAAAGATAGACTCCCCCAACTTATTACATCGAGAAATAAGCCTTCAATTTTCACACCTTTTCAACGGATACGCCCAGGGCTTTAACCGCGTCCACGGCCGTAGGGGAGGGCTTTTTGTCGCCAATTTTGAAAGGAAACCTGTTGATTCTCCTCAGTATTTCAAGAGGCTTATGGCATACATACACCTAAACCCGGTTCACCACGGAATAGTCAGTAACCTTAATGACTGGCGCCATTCTTCGTGGCACAGTTATCAGTCTTCAAGACCTAGCAAGCTGACTAGAGAAGAGGCATTTGGATGGTTTGGGAGCAAACAACGGTTTTATCAGCTCCATGAAGAGCTGAAGTCTCAGGATATTTGGAAGGAATTTGATTTTTAACCAGGTGTTGGTTGGAACCCTTCAAGACCAATTTGGAAGGTGCCAGGTATATCATTCGATTCTTTTTCAGCCAACCCCTTATGAGGGCTGTGAACCGGTTCGCAATTGGGTAAATCTGAGGTTGCGTCTCATCACCCTCCAAGGGTTCAGTCATTATCGGCAGTGTGGGTGGGGCTTTTTGCAGATCATTCTTGAAGCAACCCTTGGAGGGTTTTTTAGAAAAGCATAGTAAACCCTCCAAAGGTAATTTCGCGGCAGTCTTCCAGGTATGCCATCAGAATCCCGCCCAGCCCAAACCCTTTGAGGATGGCCGTTGAATTTGCCCATTGCATCAAATCACGGTTGCGTCTCATCACCCTCCTAGGGTTCAGTCATTAATGGCAGTGTGGTTGGGGCCTTTGCAGAATATTCTTGAAGCAACCCCTTGGAGGGCTACTACCGTGGCATCGCTCGCTCCATCTTTGGCATATTGCCCTTTTGGCTATTGCCGTGGTGGTTGGTAGGCGTGGGATTCCATCCCAGCAGGAAATAAAGGAAAAAGAAGCCTACTACATAGGCCACGCTTACGTGCCAGCCGTTTTTTATCCATGCGTACAGGTTGCGGCCTTCGCCAAACTTGCTGGTGAGTGCCACTCCTGCCGAAGAACCAAACCACACCATCGACCCGCCAAAGCCTACAGCATAAGCCAGCATACCCCAGTCGTAGCCGCCACCTTCCAGACAAATTTTAGTCAGCGGAATGTTGTCGAAAAAAGCAGAGGTAACGCCAGCAAAAAATGCGGTTTGAACCGACGCGGATGGCAGGTCTTCCACCGGCATAAGCGATGCGGCAAATATAAGCCCCACTAGAAATAGAGCACCCTTTATCGTGGCTCTGGCGGCTTGCCATGGCATTTTTATAAATACAGAACCGATGACTATCGCGAGCCAAACGCCCACAGCCGGCATATCGAACAGGATATTGGAAACAACTGCACCCACGAGTATTAACAGTACAAACAGCAAAGGTTTTGTTTCAATCCTGGTTTCCTGTGTAGCAGGCGGAGTGTAGAAGGGTTGGTATTTGTGCTGCTGCTTTGAAGCAAACCAGCCGAAGAATAACAATGCCCCGCCAGAAGCAACATAGGCATGTAATACTTCCTTAAAGCCAATGCCATTAATCCACATCATGGTGGTGGTGGTGTCGCCCAGCACGCTGCCGGCGCCGCCCGCATTGCTGGCGGCAACTATTGCCGCAAGGTACCCTATGTGCAGCCGGTTTTTGAAGGCGATCATAGCTACCGTGCCACCAAGCATAGCCGAGGCTATGTTGTCGAGGAAAGAGGACATAACAAACACAATTACCAGGAGCACAAAAGGCCCCATCCAACCCGCGGGAAGCAGCGGCGGAATAAGGTTGGGAAGCCGAGAGTCTTCGAAAAGGCTCGCCAGAATGGCGAACCCCACCAGCAAACCGAAAATGTTTAACATGATGGACCACTCGCCCTGCCGCTGGTGTGGGTCCAGCAGCTGCTCGGTGATGGCCGTGCTGCCGAAAATGTGTGTGGCAAGATTAAACGACGGAAAGCTGAACTCCTTAAAAGCAAGGATTGACAAACTACCGTACATTGAGAACTGAAAAGCTTTTTTGTGAGCTACCGCTATGCCCAGCAGTACAAGACCGAAGAGGACAAACATAAGAATGTTTACATCTTGCGAGGGCACGTTGATGTAGGTCATTAAGCTTTTTCCGGGAACAATAAAGGATATAAGGAGGAGGGAAAGTGCAAGCACCGGCTTTGCGATGCGTCTTTTGCTGATTGCCATATCATTATTCATCTAAAACCTGTCATTCTGCTGAATGGCGGCACAAAAGTGCTTGATGGGCCTGGCACTTTTTATGACGAAGGATATGGTTTCGGATGACTTTTGACAGGAATTTTTCGACGCAGACGCCAGCCTTTTTTTCACTTGGTCCGTGGCATATATAAGCAGTCAGAAGCAGCGTGTTGCCCTGGCGGAAAGTAATTCCACTTCTTTACTTCCGCCGTCTAAAAAGGGCAAAAAAAGAGGCTTTTCAGCCTCTCTTCATTATCCGTAGGTAGTATTTTTCGTAGCGTAGTATTAAAGTACCAGCTGGCCTTGCCTGAGAATACAGGGACACCAGAGGTCGGCTGCTCCGGGAAATCCTAAATCCGCCCTCCGAAATCATTTGAGTCCGGCAAGGAACTCCACCAGGTCCCGGAGCTCCCGTTTCGACAGTAGCGTTCCCATAGGTGGCATACTGCTTGGCGCGTTCTTTCTTTCGGCAATTCTCGAAACTGCAATGTGCAGTGGCTCAGCCTCCGACGTTTTCAGCGTGAGCTGTTGTTTTGTTTCCTCCATCAGTATGCCCGACGCTACCTGCCCGTCTTTGAGAGTAAGGGTGACTACGCCAAAGCCCGGGGCCAATCTCGCGCCAGGTTCCACCAGCGCCTCCAGCAATTGTTCCCTGCTAAGCGTGCTACCAATTTGAGCCAGTTTGGGGCCTACGGTGGTTCCTTCTCCCCGTAGTGTATGGCACCTTGTACATTGAGCGGCCGGGTGGGTGAAAAACACTTGCCGTCCTTTAATTGCGTCACCGCCGCTGAGAAGCTCCTCATTGCCACTTTCCGATGCCCGTTCCGGTTCTATCTGCGCGATAAGCGTTTCCGATTTTGTGGAATCCACCGCCTCAATCAGGTCCAGCTTCAGGCCGGCAGTTAGCTTGTCGTTCTTCAGCTGGCTGATGAGCTGCGCCAGAATAGGTTCGCTTTTTTCGAGCGGCATTTTGCCAAGCACTCGCAGCATTTCCTGCTGTTCCTGCAGCGAGCCCTTCTCGAAAATGGGCGTTACGATAGCTGGTAGTTCTTCTTTCGGAATTTCTATTTCGTTTAAGAGCCCGAGCGCCACTGTCCTTACCTGCACGTTGGCGTCGTTCATGCCCTTTCTTATCACTACGGGCATATCTTCATATTCAAGCTTGTACAGTGCCGTAAGCATGGCAGAGCGCACTTCAGCCGACCGGCTTTGCTCCATCAGCTGTACCAGCCTCGCATTAAAGTCGCCTATCTGCAGCTCGCTTAGCATTTTGGCGCTGGCTATCAATATTTCCGGCTCGTTGCTTTGCAAAAACGATTCTGCATTTTTAGAAACTTTAGCAACCAAAGGAGCTGCATCGCGGGTTATCTCGCCCCTGTAGCGGCCGTCTACCCTGTCGAGTACGGAGGGATTGGCCCAGGTACCGAGCGTTGCCAGTGCTTCTGCCTTTAGGGAGGGCGCTACGTTTTTTCTTTGTGCAAACGCCAGTACCAGATCAATTTCATTTTCGCCACCTACCCGAAGTGCTGCGTTAATAGCCCTCCGGAGGAGAGGCCCGGAGGTAAACCTTTCTTCTGCAAGTGTAGCAGCCAGATCAGGCAAGGCTTTTTCTATAGAGAGGTCGTCGTTGATGGCACGGGCAGCTTCTGTGGCAATGTACTGGTCGGCGTCTTTCAAAAATACCGACACCTTTTCGCTTCCCAGCCGGCGAAGCACCAGCACCGCTGCAATGCGCAACGAGCGGCTGTCGCTTTGAGCCAGCGCCACTACGGGGCCTTCTCTGCCAATACGAGCCAGTGCAAGCACACCAGCATGCCTTATGTACAGATCCTGGTCGTTATTAGCCTCAATCATTTTGAGCAGCGGGTCAATTGCCGGCTCGTGCTTCATGCGGCCAAGCGCCTCTGCCGCGTAGAATTTAGCCCTGGGATACTGATGGCTAAGCAGCGGAAGCAGTTGCTCGGCAGCTTCGGCATAGCGTACATCTCCCAGTACCTTGGCGGCTTGCGCTATTATTTCGGGGTCGCTGTCTTTCAGCAGCGGCACCAGGGTAGCTGCGTTGGAGGCTCGCTCACGGGCCAGCTGGCCAATACCCCATATGGCGTGGATTCGGGCCAGCTGGTTACCGCTTTCGCTAATGGCTTGCTTAAAGGTCGTCATCCCCTTCTTGCCACGGTTTACCAGCTCAAACTGCGCCTTTTGCCGGATGCGCATATCGGCATTCGAAAGCAGCTCAAGCAACCGGCTTTCGGGCTGCCTGGCGTAGTTGAGCTGCATTAGCTGATTGGTTTCCGCTCGTTCTGCATCCAAATCATTGCTGTTTTCAGCTACATCAAGCTTCCACACACGGCCGTAGTTTTTGGTGCCCCAGCCGTTTATCCAGTCGGCAACGTACAGCGCGCCGTCAGGCCCGAACTTGATGCCAGTAGGCAAAATTCCGCGCACTACTTCCTTCTCCTGCTCCAGCACAAAAGTGGCACCCTTTGGTTTGAGTGTAAATGCCCAAATAGGCGACCGGCTGGGGTTGCCGACAAACTCTACAAGGAAAAAGTGGTTTTTCCATGCCGACCCCAAAGCGGTGCCCGGATTGTAAACCATGCCTGTGGGTCCATTGTGATAGTTTTGAATAGGCGGGATGATGTAGGCTGCCTGCCCATCCCAGCGGGGCTTATAAAGGCCCTCGTCCATCCACACTTTGTAGCTGTTGTTGCGTGGGTCGGTGTATTTGCCATACTGCCAGTTGGCGCGCCAGCCGGCATCCGAGCCCTGCACTATGTGTACCAGCCGCTCACTTTCGCCGGGGTGATCGCCGTCGTTGTCGGAGCTGATAATGTTTCCATACTCGTCGAATACAAACTCATGGGTGTTTCGGAGCCCCGCTGCAAACACCTCAAAGTCGCTGCCATCGGGATTGGAGCGTACAATTATGCCCTCGTTGGGGTATTTGTAGACCGAGCCGTCTTTGGCAGTAATGTTAGCACCAATATCGCCAATGCCCCAGTATATTCTGCCGTCGGGGCCTTCAATCGCTCCCGACATGCCATGAGCGCCAAATCCAATGTGCACAGCGTAGCCATGGCTAATCGACTCCTTTTCGTCGAGCACACCATCGCCGTCGTTGTCTTTCAGGCGCCACATATCGGGGCCAATACCTACAAATACGTCCTCATCCCTTACCAGCAGCGCACCGGCCACGTCGGTAATCTCCTCGTTAAAGTCTTTCAAAATACGTAGCGACTCATCGGCCACGCCATCGCCATTGGTATCAGTTAGCCGCCACACTTCATCCTGCTCCACAGTGAGGTCGTGCCAATCGTGTATGCCGTCGCCGTTCAGGTCTTCCAGCCATTTGTTTTGGGCGCTTTTTTCAGGAGCGAAGGTGCTGCGCAAAAATGCCCGGCGGTCTTCCACCGACTGCAGCGAAATAGAGGCTGTCATCCAGTCCTGATGCCCACGGATGTCGAACTCCGAGTTTTTTTGCCTGTTGGTGCGGGTAATGTACACCCTGCCTTTGTTGTCGATAGACATGGCGATTGGGTCCGGCGCCAGCGAGTCGGTAGCCCATAAGCTAAGGGTGAGGCCATTGGCTAGCTCTACTGAGGTATTTTCGCGAATGTTTTTGGCCCTAACGGCAGCTGAGTCGGGATTTTCCCTTACTACTACCGGCGGTTCTTTTGGTTCCGGTTTGCTACATGCGGCGAGTAAAACAGACATTAACAAGATGTAACCTGGCGATTTCAGGGAGAGGGTGCGATGCATTGCTATAAGTGATAAAATTATGAAGCCTTAATTTTATCACTTTTTAGGAGAGGAAACCAGTGGTTGGTGTAAAAGAGAGAAATTTCCGGCGTATCTGGTGCCTGCTTCAGTATTTACTTTGCTTTTACCCTGCTACACTGTTTTTTAGCATGGTTAGCCATTGGTTGACGAAAGCCATCGCTAACACAGCTAACGGTATCAGCGGCGGTTTGAACTTCAGCGGCAGAACTTCAGCGGGTACATCAGGCACCAGATGCACATAAATGGCGATTGCCATCATTACAGCCAATCCACCATTGGCCAGCAGCAGCACCTTGTTTCTCCGCGCAGTTTTCACTGGCACCAGGGAAAGGAGGTACAGCAGCCCGACTGTTATTTCACCGCCGATACCGGCGGCGTAAGCCACTTCCGGAAGCCCGCTTGTTTCGATTTGCGTTGCGTACCATCCTTTGAAAGGGTTAATAAACTTCAGCAGGCCGAATGTAAGGCTCATTAATCCAAGAAGCATTGAGAGTAGGTTTATCCTCTTCATCTTTCTCACAGTATGTTATTGTTTTTTCTGAATATGTCTGCCATCATTCGTCTTGAGACTGAAGCGGGTATCAGCGAATTCATTAACCGGAACTTGCGGCCGGGAATAACCGTTCGGCGATTGCGCGCCAGTGCCGATAAACTCTCAGCTACACATTCTTCGGCAGAAATCGGCTTCATGGGCAGGTTCTCTTTGGTAAAGCCAAGAAGGGGCAGAACCGGGGTTTCCGTGGGGCTGGTGATCAGCACAGTTAGATGCACTCCGGAAGTCGCCAGTTCCGTATGAAGTGCCTTGCCCCATCCCTGGATCATCGATTTGGTACCCGATTCGTTCGACATATAGGGCAAGCCGTCGATAGCGCCCATAGCACCGGTTAACAGCACGCCACCTTTACCACGTTCTACCATCTTTCTGGCGAAATAATGAGTGAGTGTAAGGTGCGAGAGGGCATTCAGTCTTACCACATACATCAGGTCATCAACCTCTTGTGAAAGAAATTTTCCCGGCCGGCCTGTGCCGGCGTTGGAAATGAGCAGGCCTACCTGGAGGTGCCTTGTTGCATCAGTTATCTTCTCTACAGCGTCCTCCGCGGCGAGGTCAGCTTCCAGAGCCACATAGTCAATGCCAAAGTGGCGTGAAAGCTGTTGTCCCAGCTCCTCCAGTAGCGGAAGGCGACGTGCTACCAATACCAGGTTAAATCCGTTTGCTGCGAGCTGCCGGGCAAATTCCGCCCCGATTCCCGATGATGCGCCCGTGACTAAAGCCCATGGGCCAAATTGTTCTTTGTCGATTGTTTTTTTCATACAAAGTGATGTAAATGATTTATAGCAAAAACACTTGGCAAAGATCAATCACGTGGCGGGCCGAAGGATTGAACAAAAGAGTCAAAAAGTTGGATATTTAGCTCAGCCGGCAGGGTGGGAGCTGCGAGCGGCCTGCCGGAACGCTGAAGGTGAACAATGAAAGGCAGCTTTAAATGACCGCGAAAGATGTGCTGCGTCGTTGAAGCGGGTTTCAAAAGCAATTTCGGTGATGGTGTAAGTGCTTAGTTGTAGCAATTCTCTTGCTTTTTCCAGGCGTTGTCTTTTAATGTAGTTGGCGGGGCTGTCGCTAAATACGTCTTGAAAAGAGCGTTTGAAAGTAGATACACTCATGTTGCATAGCTTTGCCAGGTCATCGACCGAAAGGCCGGTGAACAGGTGGTTTTGTACTACTTCGCGCAGACTCACCTGCCGCGGCGTAAAAAGTTGCGCAAAAAGGTCTAAAATGGAGCCGGCGTTCCTGGTTTGCACAAGCAGCAGAATCAGCTCTTTGATTTTAAGCTCGAGCAGTTCGTCGCTTACCAGCGAGGGGTTCTCGAAGTAAAAGCTAAGGCTGTCTACAAATTTCGCCACAGTGTCTTCGGGAATAAGTTTGCTTATAAAGCCTGGCTTAATTGCTTGTTTGGCAAAAGATGGCAGCTCGTGCCGGTAAATGTCGCGGATTACCTCCGGGTAAAGGTGGAAAACCAGTATTTCGTGGCGGTCGTTACCAATGCGCTTCAGAATATCAGCAAAATAGCTACCACACTTTAGCAGCACCGATTCGCCGGTAGAAAGTGCTGACTGCTCAACAGGCGAGTTGAGGACAGCCTTTGCATTGAGGAAATATATGAAGCATGCTTCATTTGGAAAGTCGACTTCCAGGCGGAATGGAGCCTCTATAGTCACCTTCTCGATAAGGCACTTGCCGCGGAAGTCGAATTTTTGGTGGTGAACTATCATGTTTATGTAAGTGCTTCGGCTCGATATTTAGCACCTGGCACTTTTGCGTTTCTTCCCAAGGTTGTTTTTGTCCACTATCTTTTGAATATAATCCACAGCTAAGGGTACTTTGCAAGCTGTGTCGCCCATGTTAACGCTCACTTTGCCAACATGATAAGCCACATCCATAGCTTTTTGGGTAAGCGATGTAATGCAGCTGCCCACCGTTATCACAAAGCCGTTCATAGTATAGCGTTCCCGGTTTTTCGACTCGTGAATGGTTTTTTCCACGCGGTCAAGCAACGCCGAATACGTGGTGAGATCAAGTTCGTCGTCAGGCTTTAATGTTGCCAGACTCGCTAAAGTCGCCCAGCCGGTCGAGGCGATCCTTTCTTCGTCGGAATCGATCCATTTCAGCCCCAGCTCAAAACCGTACCTGCTTTCCGAGGCCACCCACGGCACTGTGTATTCGCTGATCATGTACCAGTAAGCTTCGTCCGCCCATCGGTCGAGCTGTTCGCGGGTCATTTTGCTTTCGTCAGCGATCAGCCCGGCCAGGTACATGGCATCAGAAATCCCTGTTGCGTAAAGCTCCAGCGCCAGCTCATAGTCTTTCTTTATTTTCTTCTGGATCTTCTTCAGGTCTTCCACCTTCACACCATAAAACGGCTCTCTTGCGCCATGCCGCATCAGTGTCCTTTTGGTGGCTTCGTCGGCGTAGTTTTGCAGTTCGGTGAGTACTTGTTCTTTATTCATTGCAGTATTGGCTCAGCTACAAGATGCAATTTAGCGGAATCTGGCAAACCGGGCCACCCCATCAATCTATCGGTTGGGCTCAAGTGCTACCTTGAAACAGGAGAGCGAGGCAGCGGAGATTTCCTGACATTTGCCGCCTACCTTCCTCCGGAAGATTGTTCTAAAAAGCTTTCAATAAGGGGAACTGCAGGAAATTCCCCGGGCTTTGTATCTTTTAGAGTTGTAATTTCGCCGATGTAGTCTCCATGGCCGCCAGGCAGTATTGCCAGGCTGCAATTGGGCAGCATCCTGTAGAGTTCTACGGCGTGTTCCGGAGTTACCACATCTTTGTCGCCTGCAATGAGTAGCACCGGCACTTTTATCGACCGGATGTGGTCGTCGCTCATATCCTTAAAGTTCAGCATCCTGTCGCGGCATTTGTTGTGCATGGCAATAAGTTTGGAAGCATCGGGCGCCACCTCTCTGTAGGCTTGCTGGTATTGCGGTGGCATGTTTTCCAGGGTTGCATTTTTCATCATTTCGAAAAAACCGGGGAAGAGTCCGCTACGTTTGGCCATCGCTGAAGCTACCACCAGCTTATTTACAAGATTGGGATGCCGGATGGCGATTTGCATAGCGGTGCTGCCGCCATTGCTGAAGCCAAAGAAATCAGCGTTGCCTATCTCCAGGTTTTTCAGCAAACCAGCCACGTCGTCTGCATCCTGCTCAAAAGAAAGCGGCCTGTCGATGTCCTCCGTGCGCCCGTGCGACTGTAGTTCCACAGCTATCACCTGCCGGTTTTGGGCCAATTCTCCAAGTATTCGTCCAAAGGTAGTTTGAATGGTAGATCCGCCACCGTGAAGCACTACCAATGGCTTGCCGCTGCCGTGTATCTCATAGTACATCTTCAGGCCGTTTACTACGGAGTAGCCGCTTGTGAAGCCGTTGTTGCCGGCGGTTTGCGCTTGCGCCGACCCGCTAAGTGCGGCGAGGGATAAAAGCGGGAGCCAAATTTTTTGCTTATAGGTCATGCTATAATGTTTTTTGTGCCAAAATCTTGTTAAGCCGCTCCATCATTTGAATCCAGCTTGGATGGGCGCCGGTTCTGCGTGCCACAAGATCGGGAGCCGTTTGATGCAAGGTCACTTTCGTTTGCCCGTTGCCGAGGTCGGCAAATGTTACTGTCACTACGGTTCGCGAAGGCCACTCCGGGTCCATGCCTACTGTGGCCGCTTCCACTCGGTTGCCGTTTTCATCTGAAACGTCTACGGTGTACACCAGTTTGTCGGGAAAGCTGATCTCCCTGTAAACACCTGTAGCCCAGCAGTCGCCAAATTCAGGGTTGTGAACGCAGGAAAGGTACTCGCCGCCTTCGCTCAACTCCAGCTTTTTGAACGTTATGGTGCAGCCGGGCGGTGCATACCAACGGGGTAGATAGTCTGCGTCTGTCCAGGCTGTAAACACCAGTTCGCGGGGTGCGTTGAAGATATGGGTGATTAACACATCTCCCGATGGCCTGTTATCAGCACTACTTGTTCTTTTTTCCATCTTTCTTTTTGCGTTTAGACTTCTTCCTTTTTTGTTTTTTAACCTTTTCAGTTGCCGGTGGAGTTTGGAGGTCAGAGAGGAAGCTTTCGAGCTGTCCGAACCGCTGCGCCCACACTTTTTTTGATTCTTCTACCCAATCGGCCACTTCGGTCAGCTGGTCCAGCTTTACCTCGCAGTACCTTTCCCTGCCTTGCTGCTTAATGGTAATTAGTCCACACTCAACAAGTATTTTGATATGCTGTGAAATGGCCGGACGGCTCATTTCAAACTTTTCCGCAACCGAATTGAGGTTTAGCGTTTTGTGAGCCAGCAGGGTAATGATCTGCCTGCGGGTAGGATCAGCAATGGCCTGAAATACGTCTCTTCTTGTCTCCAAAAGATATATGCGTAAGTAAATGCTTACAAATATATGTGTAAGTATTTGCTTACCGAATTTTCTTTGTGTTTTTTTATTTGAACATCTGAAATGCTGACGAAGGGGAACGGCAAGATTAATAAGCAATGCTATTCTGATTTGTAGCTCATGGAAAATCAGAATTGAGCTCAATTTTGTGAGAATTTGAGCTTGAAATTGGGCGAGACTCGAGCTTTACCGGCTTTTTTTCCGGTTCGTAGTCTTCAGCCTCCGATTAGGCTCATAGTGCGTTTCATTATTAGTCACTAATTGCAGATGTTCCTATTCTGTAATTCCCTTCCTTTCCACTTTTCAATTTCTCCCCTAAACCTCTTACCTTCCATTTTTATTTGGCGAGTCCCGCTCAGCGAGTCCCGGTTTTCTCAGATAAGCTTTTTAAAAGGTGATCGACCCCATAACAAACCCGACCGAAAAAAACTTCATTATTTATAGATCCTCGGCGGGCTCGGGAAAAACCTATACCCTCGCCCGGGAATACATCCTACTGGCCCTGCAGCATCCTTCCTATTTCCGTAGCATATTGGCCGTCACTTTCACCAACAAAGCCACGGCCGAAATGAAGAGGCGGATCATCGAAAATCTGGATGAGCTTCGCAACGGTGGCGGTAAGGGATTGCGGGCGGAGATAAAGGAAGCACTCGCCATTAGCGACCCGCAATTGAGTGCACTTGCGCAGCGGAGCCTGCAAGCCATTTTGCACGACTACAGCCATTTCGCAGTAAGCACTATCGATAAATTTTTTCAGCGTATTCTCAGGGCTTTTGCAAGGGAAGTGGGTATTCAGGGGGGTGTTACGCTTGAAATGGACCAGGGCAAGGTGCTTGAGGTTATTATCGATGCCATGCTGATGGAGGTAGGCGATAATGTCCGCCTTACCGGCTGGCTTACTGAATTTGCCGAGCAGAAGCTGCAGGAGGGCAAATCGTGGGACATTAGAAAAGACATCCGCAGTTTGGGGCAGGAGCTTTTTAAGGAGCGCTTTAAAATGGTTGGCCCGCTGCTGGAAAAGGTAGCCACCGACGAGGCCGTTATCCAGCAAGTGCTTAAGGGCATGCAGGAGCTAAAGGCAATTTTTGAGAACACGATAGCTGGCTTTATCGCGTCAGCCGACCAAACGCTTCGTCAGCACAATTTGGCGCCGGCCGATTTTAAAAGTGGGAACAACGGGCCGATCGGCCTGTTCAATAAATTCAGCAAGAAGGACTACGAGATATCTGACAAAAGGAGGGAAGCAGCCGGTGAGCCCGACCACTGGATTGCAAAAGCAGCCAAAAACCGTCCCGATCTTGAAATGGCCTTGCATGCAGGAATTCTGCAGGCTTATAGCGGTCTCATCAGTTACCACGATCGGTACATAACGCAATACCGCACGGCCGAGCAGGTAATGAGGTACCTTTATACGTTGGGTATTATGGCAGACCTCGCCCGAAAGCTGGCCGACTACCGCGATGAAGAGGAGGTGATGCTGATATCCGACGCCCCCGATTTTCTCAAGCGGATTATTGGCGACAACGACACGCCTTACATTTACGAAAAGGCCGGCAGCTTTTACCGCCATTATCTCATCGACGAATTTCAGGACACCTCCGGCTTTCAATGGGAAAACTTCCGCCCGCTGGTAAAAAACAGCCTCGACCAAGGCTTCAGAAACCTGGTGGTGGGCGACGTAAAGCAGTCGATTTACCGCTGGCGTGGCGGCGACCTGCAACTGCTACTCGACCAGGTACAGGCCGAGATTGGCGATGCCCACACCGACGCCAAAACCCTCGAACACAACTGGCGCAGCAGTGCCAACATTATCAATTTCAACAACAAACTTTTTGAGCTTTCACCGGAGCTTTTGGCTAGCCTGCTGGAAGAAGACGCTGCCGGCATTATCGACGATATGCTGAGGCAACGGGTGCTACACGACATGGCGCGGCTGCGGCACGCCTACCATAAAGCAGCACAAAAGCAGGGAAACGAGAGTAAGTTGGGCGGCATGGTGAAACTGCAATGGCTGGATGCCGGCGCGGGGGAAGACGAGGAAGAAGAAACTACCTGGCAGGAACTTGCCATAAAGCAGACGCTATATACCGTCGAGGAGCTGCAAGACGCCAATTACGCACTTAAAGACATTTGCATACTGGTGCGCAAGGCCGATGAGGGACGGCAGGTGGCCAAAGCCCTGCTTGAAAAGAAAGAAACTGAGCAAGGCCGGTATCGTTACGATGTTATTTCGCCCGAGTCGCTTTACCTGGCTTCGTCACCGGTGGTGCGGCTGCTACTTTCAGCGTTTCATCACCTTTACAAGCCCAACGACACGCTCAGCAGAGCGCAGCTGGCTTACGAATACCATCACTTTCTGCTAGGTAAAGAAACGCCGGTGGTTTCCGATTTGTTCCTGTGGTCGGGCGACAAGCAAAAGGCTGCAGAGTTTGATGCCTTACTACCTGCCGGGTTTCTGGAGCATAAAGAAAACCTGCTGAGAGTGCCTCTGATGGAGCTTACCGAAAGGCTGGTTGGGCTGTTTGGGCTCAATAACTATCCGCGGGAGTACCCCTACCTTCAGGGCTTTCAGGATGCGCTGCTGGAGTACAGCAAAAATTACCGTGGCGACGTGGGCTCTTTTCTTGAGTGGTGGGGCGAAACAGGCTGCCGACGAAGCATACAGGTGCCCGATGAGTTGGATGCCATTCGCATAATGACGATCCACAAAGCCAAGGGGCTAGAGTTTAAGGCTGTAATTGTGCCGTTCTGCTGCTGGGAGCTCGACCATAAGCTGGAGGAGGTACTGTGGTGCCCTGCTCCGGCAGAGAAGCCCTTTGATAGGTTGCCCTATTATCCCGTGAGGTATTCGGCGCGGTTGGCAAAGACTTATTTTGCCGAGGCATACTACAAAGAGAGGCTTCAGATTTACCTCGACAACCTGAACCTGCTTTACGTGGCCTTTACACGTGCCGAGGAGGCGCTGTATGCTTTTGCCCCCTTGCCCCGATTCAGCAAAACAAATGGCTCCTACAAGAAAAGCAAAGTGTCGGACCTGCTGTATTGCCTTTTAATGGAAGGCAGTGCCGAAACCTTCGACACCACTCCGCCACCGCAAATCGATGAGGCAGCCGCCTACGTAACAATCGGGAAGTTGTCGGGAGACAGCCGGTACGAAATAGGGAAAATCGCTCCCTCGGTGAAGCTAAAAAACTATCTGTCATCCAATTGGCGGCAGCGGTTGAGCATAAGGTTGCAGGGTGGTACGCTCGACCCCGAACAGCGGGAGAAGAGCCTGATTGCTACAAGGCGTGGTACCATTTATCATCGGATTTTGTCACAGATCAGTCATCGGAAGGACCTGCCTCATGTGCTTTCGGCTATGCTTCCGCAGGAGCACCTGCCGCCGGAAGACCGGCAGGCGATTGAGTTGCAGTTGGAAAAGCTTTTTGCCCTACCCGAAATGCAAAACTGGTATAATGGCGAATGGGAGGTGAAAACGGAGAGCCCTGTGCTGCCAACAGGCGGCGATGTTCGCCGGTTCGACAGGGTGCTGATAAAAGGCTCGGAGGCTATTTTGATCGAATTTAAAACCGGCTTGCCAGCCCCCCGACATGTGCAGCAAGCCGTTGCATACGTCGACTTGCTGGGGCAGATGGGCTATGGGCGGGTAAGCGGCTACCTGGTGTATATTGATGGACTAACCGTACAGCAAGTGGCATGAGCACCAGGCAGACTTTTTTGGAGGAGATTGCAGATAAACTGTTAGCAGAAGGGGGCGACGATCCCGGTCGCATAAAACTGGTATTTCCTAACCGGCGAGCCGGCTTGTTCCTTCGAAAAGCACTGGCCAAAAAGATCAGTAAGCCGGTGTGGGCTCCCGAGATATATAGCCTGGAAGACTTTCTCTTCCGGTACACCAATCAGCAAATGGCCGACAAACTTACGCTGGTTTACGAGATGTACAACTCGTACAGGAAGGTGAACCCGGAAGCGGAATCGCTGGAAAAGTTTTTTTTCTGGGGCGAGGTGCTGGTCGGTGATTTCGAAGACATCGATCAGTACCTTGTAGAACCTGAGCACCTTTTTCGGAGTATTCAAACACAGAAAGAGCTGGACGAAGCATTTGCCTACCTGGGGGAAGAAGAACGCAAGGTAATTCAGTCGTTTTGGAAAAGCTTCGTACCAAAAGCCAGCAACGATCAGGGGCATTTTTTGCGCACCTGGCAAATGCTGCTGCCGGTTTATGCCGACTATCGGGAAAGCCTTCGGCAGAAAAACCTGGCCTACAAAGGCATGGTATACCGCCATATAGCCGAAGAGTGCCGTGAAGACCGTTTCGAGCCTGGCGACGGCGTTTTCTGGTTTGCCGGGTTTAATGCCCTTACTGCCGCCGAGGAGCTTATTCTGAAATATTTTGTGAGAGAAGCCGATGCCAGGATCTTCTGGGACCTCGACGAGTATTACGTTGCGCCAGAGCATCAGGAATCGGGGCAGTTTTTCCGGCATTATCAAAAAGATACCCTACTTTCCCAAACTTTCCCGGAAGAGCTGCCCTCAGGCTTTACCCAACCCAAGGAAATAGAGGCCATAGGTGTATCGCTCGAAATCGGGCAGGCCAAATACGTGGGGCAGCAGCTTACGCAGTTGGCGGCCGACCCGGGTTGGGTGCCCGAAGAAACCGTGGTGGTGATGCCTGCGGAGCATTTTCTTTTTCCGGTACTTAATTCGTTGCCGGAAACAATCGGCCAGGTAAACATCACCATGGGTTATCCGCTGAAAGACACCCCCCTGTTTGGCCTGCTGGATGCGGTGCTGGATATGCGCAAAAACGCCCGCTTGCGTCAGGAAAGGGAGGCCTGGTCTTATCGCGACGTGCTTTCGATTTTGCGCCATCCGTATGTATTTTCTACCGTGCCGGAGGAGGCATCGCGGTGGATTGGTAATATCGAAAGGGACAACCTGGTTTTTCTGCATCGGGAAGACTTCTCCACATCGGGTAAGCTTCTGCAAACCCTGTTTGTTTCAGGTGAAAATCCACTGAGTCACCTGGTGGCATTGCTAGAGTTGCTGTACGAAACACTGCAGGAAAATGAACTGGAGCTGGAATACCTGCTGCAATTTCACCAGCAGCTTATTCGGTTGCAGACACTGCTTTCTGCCGACGACACCTGGGAGGTTAGCTTGTTTCAGAAGCTGTTCCGGAAGGTAGCGCAGTCGGTGCGTATTCCTTTTAGCGGCGAGCCGCTTCGGGGCCTGCAGCTAATGGGCGTGCTGGAAACCCGCAACCTGGATTTTAAAAGAGTGATAGTGCTGGGTATGAACGAAGGCAACTGGCCCGCCGAAGCTTCCACCCAGTCGTTTGTTCCTTATAACCTTCGCAAAGGTTTCGGCCTCCCCACCTACGACCAGCAAGATGCCTTCTACAGCTATCTGTTTTACAGGCTGTTGCAGCGGGCCGATAAAGTCACTTTTCTGTACAACACCAGCAACGAAACCAACCTTAAAGGCGAAATGAGCCGGTTGCTTTATCAGCTGAAGTACGAAACACAGCACGATATTACTTTCCGCTCACTCTCAAGCGACGTGGCCATTGCGCTGCCCAAGCCCATTGTCATCGACAAGACGGACGCAGTGATGGAGGTTTTGGAGGCGTATTTATCTAAGGATGGTGATAATGAAAAGCCGATAGTCGATAGGTCCATAGATAGGGCTCACCTGTCCGGGGAGCCAGAAAACTATGGACCATCGATTATGGACCATGGACTTAACTATCGGCTTTCCCCCTCAGCCATCAACACCTACCTCGACTGCCGGCTTCGCTTTTTCTACCGGCATGTGGCTAAACTTTACGAACCCGACGAAGTGCAGGAGGAAATTGACCCGGCGGTGTTTGGCAACATTCTTCACTATGCCCTCGAGTTTCTGTACGGCGACTTTATTAAGGCAAAAGGGTCGGAAAAAATTGAGGTGCAGGATTTCGACGCATTACTGAAAGGAGTGCCCGCTGCTATTCGCAAAGCCTTCAACGAGCATTATCAAATGGGGGAAGGCAAGGAGTTTCGCGCGGAAGGCCGCAATCTCATCGCGCAATCTATAGCCAGCAAACTCACGCTGGAAATACTCAAAAACGACAAGGCCTACGCGCCGTTTGAAATAGTAGGACTGGAACTCGACGACTTGTCGGTCGATTTCCCAATCAGCGACGGGAAAGGAAAAGTAAAGCTCAAAGGAATTATCGACCGGGTTGACAGAAAAGGCGATTTGCTACGGGTGATGGACTATAAGAGTGGCGCCGACAATAAGGTGTTTTTTGGTGTCGATTCGCTGTTCGACAGGGAACACCCGAAGAGAAACAAGGCAGCAATGCAGACTTTTTATTATGGTATGCTCTACCTCCACCAGCACCCGGTGGCGGAAGAAACAAGAGTTTTGGCCGGGCTGTACAATAGCCGGGAGTTGTTTAACGACAACTTTCAGGTGGAACTCGAGCTAAAAAGTGAGGACCAACGGGGCAAGGGTACTTTAATAACTGATATCCGGCCCTACCTGGCCAATTTTGCCGTAGGGCTCAGAACTGTGCTGGAGGAGATATTTGATCCTTCAGTGCCGTTCAATCAGACTCAGGACCAGAAGAAATGCAAAAACTGCCCCTACAATTCCATTTGTCATCGGGAATAAAAAAATCCCCTCTTTCGGGAGGGGAATTAAAGAACATCAAAAAAACTGAAGCAAAGGGTATTTTTTGGTTTGGTATGAATAGAACGGGACAATGGCCTTCTTCTTATACAAATAGTATAAAAAAATATTGAAATATTTATATTACTATTAACTCAATACCTGGATGATGTGATCGACGGCTATAGGGCAAAAAAAAAGCCTTCTCCTGCGGAGAAGACTTTAACCCGGAAGTACACTAATTAACCTAACCTTAGTTTAACAGTCCATTCGCTAATACGTTAATATTTGCTTGGGTGCCTGCGTATATTTTTATCGTATTCAGAGGTTCTCCCTCAATCTCGTTTTTAACATTTATCAAACCCTCAAATACCACATCGCTGCCCTCGTTGGCAAACGAGGCAAAGTGCAACTCGTACTCTCCCTCCTCCAGGTATGGGAAAAAATAAGTGTTTGCTGCACTACCGCTAAGCGACACGGAAGAAATAGCATTTAAAAACTGGATTCCGCCCTTGCCTGTCTTTTCTATGTAGGCGTTAAAGGTGCCTCTTTTGTAAGCGTAAGCAACCACATGTTTGCCTGCTTCAATGCTGCCGATATAGTTTCCTGTTATTGTGCCGCTGCTTTTCTCGTCTACAAATCTCAGGTAGCTGCCCAGCTCATGGTTAGCTGCAAGGGCAGCTTTGCCATCATCGTCCTTTTTGATGAATTTGCGGAGATCGAAATCAAGCACAACCGATGCCGTGTCCTCACTGTAAATCCTGGTTACGCCCGTCCACGTGTACCCGGCTCTTTTTTGGTTGCCCGACGCCAAACCAACCTTCGCACCGTTTTGCGAAATGTAATAGACGCCCGGCGCCTCGCCTTTGTCGTCTTTCTGGAAGTCAAGCTCCAACGTAACGGTTTTGTATATCTGGGCCAGTACTGTGCCGGATGCCAGTAGTTCGGTGGCGCCGTTTTGCAGCGCCATTATATTTATGGTTTTAGGACCTTCAAACTCCTGGAGATTTCTACCATCAACCTTTACACCTACAATGGTGGCATAAACCGCCTGAACATCCGGATTGTCGGCCGGAGCATCTGTAATCTTTACACTAACCACACCCTGGTCCATAGGATCGAACTCGAAGCCGCATGAGCTGAGTACTACTAATCCGGTAACAACGAAAGGGGTGATTGCTTTCAATAAAATCGACTGTGCTTTAGTTTCCATAGTGCCAAAAAGTTAGTTGGCGGGTATAATAACGAAACTAAGATAAGAAAAGTTACTTAAATAATCTAAAAAAATATTTGAATAGTTATATTATTCATAAGGGCGGTCGAAAAAAGTGGCCCCAGGTTCAAGAAAAAAGCCCTTTCCATGGGAAAGGGCTTTAGTGACAACTAATACTAATCAACCTAACCTTAACCTATAACTTCTTTCGCCATCACATTAACGGTTGCTTCAATGCCGGCTTTAATTTCTATTTCTGATAAATTGGTTTCCGTTTCGCCTGCTACTTCCAACTCCCCCTGCAGCACAAGCTCACCAGAGGTACTGTTTTCTTCATACGACACAAAATGCACCTCGTACCGGCCTTCATCGAGAAAATGGACCTTGTACGTGTTTCCTGTAATGCCTTTGGTCACCATGGCAGAAGCCACGGCATTTTTGAATTGCACCCCGTTTGAGTCGTCCATTTCGGAGTTGGCATTAAACTCACCTTTCTTGTATACATATACGACCACCTCTTCGTCGCTGTCGATCTCGCCATCGAATGTGCCGCGCAAGCTGCCCGAGTAGTCTGCATCAGCAAACCGCAGATAGCCATTCAGTTCGGAAGAGCTGGCAATACCATAACTGCTGCTGCTGCCGGATTCGGACCGCACAAACTTCCTGAGGTCAAAATCAATAACAACTGTCGATTCAGAGTTTTCCATCACTTTTGTGGTTCCGTTGAAGGTATATGCCATTGCGGCCTTCCCTTCAGCAGAAAGCTTTTGTTTAGTTCCATTTGCTGTTTTAACATACGTTCCCGGCGAGTTCCCATCTTCATCCCGGTCAAAATCCAACTCCAGGGTTATGCTATTGTAGGTTTTGGCCCTGAAATCTTCTTTGACGAGCAATTCTGTTTTGCCATTTTGAAGTGCCATTACGTTGATCGTTTTTGGCCCTTCAAATGCACTAACGCTTTCTCCATCAACTTTAATATTTGTGACCGTTACAAAAACCGCTTCCACTTCTTTGTTGTCGGCGGGTGCGTCGGTGATTTTGATCTTCATAGATCCCTTCTCCGCATTCAGCGCATCGTCTGCCTTTTCGCAGCCCAAGAAGGTTACAATACTTAATCCTACCAGGGTCGTTACAAATTTTGTGAACTTTGCATTCTTTAAATTTTGCATAGCTTGTTAAAATTGGTTACGCCCTATGGAACGGCAGCATGATATGAAATGTTATGCGAAAAGTATAAAAAAAAATTAGATTATTCATATTTCACTCTCATTTTTCTTCGACACTTTTCCGGGGGATGGTTTGGAGATTGATTTATAATATCCTGATTATCAATGATATAAATTGATTTTTACTTTATTGATGGGATTGTTTGCAGCAAAAGGGTGGCTTCCTGGCTTAGGCCGGCAAATTTTTATCAGACCGACGGATTCCGCACAACGGCCACGACAAGAAAAAGCCATCCGGCTATGAAGCACAAGCCGCCAAAAGGGGTTACAATTCCCAGCGATGAAAGCCCGGGCCACACGCTGATTATATAAAGCGATCCGCTAAAAAGAACGATACCGAGCAGAAAGAAATAGCCGGCATACAATAGTTGACGATAATGTAAATGTAAATGCAAAATAGCAATTGCAAGCAGCGCCAGCACATGAAAAAAATGGTACTTAACGGCTGTTTCAAACGTGTCTAATCTACCGGCTTCGGTTAGCATGGGCTTCAATGCATGCGCGCCAAAAGCACCGATTGCAACTGCCAGGGCTCCGAAAATGCCAGCCAAAACGAAAAGGCTTTTTGTTTGCTTATTCATCTGCTGCATTAGGTGGTATAGTTTCTTTCTCCGAAAATGGCACTGCCCACTCTTACCATCGTGCTACCTTCTTCTATGGCAATTTTATAGTCGCCGCTCATACCCATCGATAGCACCGTCATTTCTGCACCATGTGTTTTGGCCTCCGCTTTCATACTCTCAAACAGGTTTTTAAGGTGTTTAAACTCCCTTCTTATCTGCCCCTCCTCTTCTGTAAAGGTGGCCATTCCCATCAGGCCCACTATGCGTATGTTTGGCAGCGAGTTTAAAGTGACTTCTGAAATAATGGCGCTGGCTTCCTCGTCCGACAGGCCAAACTTGGTTTCTTCCTCTGCTATGTGGATTTGGAGCAAACAGTTGATGGTGCGGTTGTGTCGTGCTGCCTCTTTTTGGATGGTGTGCAGCAACTTCAGGCTGTCTACGCTGTGGATCAGGTGTACAAAGGGAGCTATGTATTTTACTTTGTTAGTTTGCAAATGGCCAATCTGGTGCCAGCGTATATCTTTTGGCAATTGTTCGTACTTTTCCACCATTTCCTGCACTTTGTTCTCGCCAAAATCCCGCTGGCCGGCCTCGTACGCCTGCATTACCAGCGAGGCAGGTTTAGTTTTGCTTACTGCCACCAGTTGAACTGACTGCTTATTTACCTGTAATTGAAATACTTCCAGATTTTTCTTTACATCTACATCCATTCCGTAAAAATTTCGTAATTCAAAAATAGCAATGTGAAATGCTGTTTCCGCATAATGTTGCGTATCTTTCTCTTTGTAAAACAAGGTTCATTTTTATGGCGATAGTAGGAAAACTGTTAAAGAAAGGAATAAGGGTAAGGGAGAGTTTGGAACAGGACTACTCTTTTCCTGCCGAACTTCAAAAGAACGAACTTAAGAAATTGTTGATCCACGCCCGCAATACCAAGTTTGGGCAGGCTTACCACTTCAGCGAATTACTCACCAGTTTTAAGCATAAGCACAGCGACCACTTTTACCAGGAGTTTAAGCGCCACGTGCCGGTGCACAACTACAACAGCATGTACAACAACTGGTGGCACATGCTTACCCAAGGGCAGGCCGATGTGTGCTGGCCCGGCAAGGTGAAGTATTTTGCACTAAGTTCGGGCACGTCCGAATCTGCCTCCAAGCATATACCTGTTACCAAGGAAATGCTGAAATCGATTCAAAAAACGAGCATTCGTCAGATACTCACCCTTTCAAAATACAACCTGCCCGATGAGCTTTTTACGTCGGGCATTCTTATGCTGGGCGGAAGTACCCAACTGCAGAGAAACGGCTCCTATTTCGAAGGCGACCTCAGTGGCATAACCACCGGGCAAATTCCTTTCTGGTTTCAACATTTTTATAAGCCCGGTAAAAAAATCGCGGCCAAGCGAGATTGGAACGAAAAGCTGGATGAAATAACGAGAAACGCCAAAGATTGGAATGTGGGCATCATCTCGGGAGTGCCAGCATGGCTGCAAATACTGATGGAGAAGATAATTGCCTACTACAAGGTAGATATCATCCACGACATCTGGCCCAACCTCAGTATTTTTGTGCACGGCGGCGTTTCTTTCGATCCCTACAAGAAAAGCTTCGAAAAGCTGCTGGGCAAGCCACTCATTTACATGGAGACCTACCTGGCGTCGGAGGGCTTTATTGCATTCCAGTACATCCCTTACTCAAAGTCGATGCGGCTGGTATTGAACAATGGGATTTTCTATGAGTTTATCCCCTTTAACGAGACCAATTTTAATGCAGATGGCGACCTGATTGACAACCCGCAGACCTTAAAAATTGACGAGGTAGAGGAGGGGAAAGAGTATGCGATTTTGCTAACCACCAATGCGGGTTCATGGAGATACCTGATCGGCGATACTATCAAGTTTGTGTCGAAGGAGGATTGCGAGATTATGATTACGGGCCGCACCAAGCACTTTCTGAGCCTTTGCGGCGAGCATCTTTCGATGGACAACATGAACAAAGCCGTGGAATTGGTAGCCGATGAGCTCAATATCCGCGTGAAGGAATTTACGGTAACGGGCGAAAAATACGGGTCGCTGTTTGCGCACCGGTGGTTTGTGGGAGTAGAAGATGAGGCCGACCCGGTGTTGTTCAAAGCAAAGCTCGACGAAAAGCTTTGTGAGCTGAATGATGACTATCGGGTGGAACGCACGGCGGCGCTCAAAGAAATATTTGTGGAATTGATGCCTTCAGCGATTTTTTACAAATGGATGAAGCTGCAAGGCAAAGAGGGCGGGCAGAATAAATTTCCGCGGGTGCTGAAGGGCCCTAAGCTCGAAAGCTGGAAGGAGTTTTTGGAGAAGGAAGATTTGAATGCCAGGGTAGCTTGATTTTCTTCGGGTATTAAAATAAATTTATTATAGCTACGCCGGTGAATTTGGAGAGCCGGAAGTTTTTTTGTGTGAACCGCTAAGACGCAGCGGTGAATACGCAATTTTTGGTTGTCGGATGAAGTCGCTTTTTACATTTTTCATTGTGTCATTCTTTGCTACTTCCGTTTGCTATGCGCAAGCCGAAGGCTGGCATCCGCTGGAGAAGCGACGGCAGAGAACCACTGCCACCGGCATGTACCTGCTGGGTGGCTGGGCTACTGTCAATTTGGTGGTAAATCCACTGCTCGCTACACACGCCGAGGGAACGAAGCAGTATTTTTATCAAACAAATACCGCATGGAATATGCTGAACCTCGGACTTGCCGGTATATCTCTCTGGCAAATTTCGCGCACAGCGGGCTCGCCCACATGGCAGGCCGCCTACAAAGAGCAGTATTTTTCCGAGCAGCTGTTTTTAGTAAACTCAACCTTAAACGTCGGATTTATTGCGGCTGGAATTTATTTAAGCGAAAACTCCGGCACGGCTACCTACAATGCAGAATATATGCGGGGGGCGGGCAGAAGCCTGATGGTGCAGGGGTCGTTTTTGCTGGCTTTCGACGTAGCAATGTACTTTGCACACCACCGAACCCGCAAAGAATGGACCCGCTATTTGCAACATGTAAGCGCGGGTCCCATGGGAATTGAGTTGGGTATACCGATAAGATAAACCCGGTTTTTCAGGATGCGCTGCCCGTAGCCCCGGTTTTCACCGAGTCTGCCTCTCTGCGGCACCACTGCTGCCATCTTTCGCGGTACTCGGCCTTCTCCTGCTCGCTTAGCTTGTGCCACCGGTCGGCCCAGGGCCCGCGACGGTGCACACCGCGCCACGGTCCGCCAAAGCCGGCAAACTCCCCAAACAGTATGCGCGACAACACCAGGAGGCCGAGCGCCTGCCAGTACCCGATAGCAGGCAAGCTGAAAAGCTCCGGCAGCAGCTCATTCCACAGGTACATCACCAGGTAAGCGATTGGGAATAAAAAGAGGCTAATCCATAGAAAGAACAGGAGTATCTTAACCCCCATATACTTTTTCCGGTCACTTGAGTGTCTCATATTTTATCTGATTAATTCGTTGTACAATGGCAGCAACCGTTCTCTCAGATGCTGCACCGCATATCTTTTTCTGGATATTAAAGTTTTCATGTTTTCCCCGGTCAGGTCGGCCATTTCGCGGAACGTCATGTCTTCAAGCTCGTTCCATATAAAAACCTGCTGCTGGTTGGGCGGCAATTCGGCCAGTGCTTCAAACAGCTCCTTTCTGAATATTTCCTTCAGGTTTTCTATTTCAGGCACATCGGCCTCCGATAGCAGCAGTTCCCTTATGGCAAAAGCGTCTTCTTCAAGCTCTTCCATCAGTTGGTCGCCAAGCAGGTCTACCTTTTTCTTCCTGTAGCTGTCGGTAATTTTGTTGCGGGCCACCCGGTGCAGCCAGGCATTTACCTGCTCAATCGACTCGAGGTCGACCATGCTGCTGAACTGATACCAAACGTCCTGCAGAATGTCTTCGGCTTCTTCGTTGGTCCGCACCCTCGACCTTATGAAGCCAAACAACCTCGAGCCATACAGCTTAAGTGCCTGCGCAATGTTTTGCTTTCTTTTTTCGGTCATCGATAGGGCTGCAATATCGTCCATACAAATGAGTAGACGGGTCTTGCCAGATTTTACTTTAAGAGTTTAAAAATTGTTTACAAGGTAGCGGCAAAGCACAAAACATTCGGCTGATGAATATTCGATCTAAAAATCTTCTGTCATGCAACCACTGCTTGCGGTTTTACATCTTCCTGCAAACAACTCAAAATAAAAGATCATGAATAAAAGACTTACCCTCGTTGCAGCGGTTTTTGTGCTGCTGTCTCAGTCTGTGTTTGCGCAAGGTATCGGTATTCCCTCAAAAAAGGGCGGTATTGGCTTTGGCAACCTTCCGAACTTCACTGGCATTAGGTTCAACTTTAAAGACCGGAATATTGACAAGGTAAACGGCATAAATGTGTCGGTGTGGGCTCCGAAAGACGAGGACCTGCATACTGGCAGTGTCAATGGCATTTCGCTCGGCTTACCACTCGCATTTGGTTCTGAGAGCAGGAGCGGCATCAACCTTGGCATAGCGGGCGCCGGAGCCAAAGAAAATCTCTCCGGTATAAACATCGGAGGCGTTGGCGTTGGCGCTGGCGACAAGCTTACCGGAATAAATATCGGCGGTATCGGCGTAGGTGCCGGAGGCGACGTAACCGGTTTCAATTTTGGAGTGGTTGGTGTGGGCGCCGGGGGCGATATCAAAGGTATTAATATCGGTGGCATAGGAATGGGAGCTTCCGGCGATGCTATTGGCTTAAACATCGGTGGCATAGGCGTGGGTGCTGGTGGCAGCATCAAAGGAATAAACCTCGCGCTGATAGGCATGGGTGGCTCCGACGACGTGATTGGCTTCAACTTTGGCGGCATAGGAATTGGTGCCGGCGAGCGGATGGCTGGCATAAACATAGCAGGCGTTGGAATGGGCGCCGGCGAATCGCTAACAGGGCTTAATGTTGCCCTGGTTGGTATTGGTGCTCCCCGGGTGAGGGGAATCAACGTAGCGTTGGCTGTAGGTGGTGAGCGTGTTTCGGGCATTACCCTGGCCCCCGCGTTTGTGAAGGTGGAGGAAGGCGACGGCAGCTCGCTGAACGGCGTTTCTATCAGTGCCGTTCATGTGGTAAAGGGAACGCAGCGTGGAGTAACCATTGGTGTGATTAATACAGCGCAAAGACTGAAAGGAATTCAATTGGGATTGTTGAATTACGTAAGGGACAATCCTAAGGGACTGAGGTTAATTCCAGTGTTCAACATCAATTTTGCAGGGAAGCAGGGCGATAGTGAAAATTGATGGTAAAGCGCTACCCTCTTTTACACAGAAAGAGGGCGGCGCGATATTTAGTCTCTCAATACATTGCTCATAAAACTGCTCTTTATCAGCAGCCACGCCAGCAGAAAACACAGTGCCCATTTCAGATAAACCGTGTAGAAATCGGTAGTATCGCGAAAGCGGGTTGTTTTTATCTCTGCTTTTTCGAACTCATCAATCTCGTCGAATACACGCTGCAGTGCGTCGTTGTCGGTGGCGCGGTAAAATTTACCCTCCCCAATTCTTGCTATCTCACGCAGTGTAGTTTCGTCTATCGTGTTTTCTACAAACCGGGTCCGTCCAAAAAAATCGGTCCCGAAAGGTACCCTTCCTTCTTTACCTACAGCAATGGTGTAAATTTTTATGTCGTAGGCCCTGGCCAGCTCCGCAGCAGTTATGGGGTCGATGTTTCCGGCGGTGTTGTCGCCATCGCTCAATAAAATAAGCACTTTGCTTACCGACTCCGCCTCCCGCATCCGGTTGGTGCCTACCGCCAGGGCGCTTCCTATGGCGGTGCCGCGGCTTTCAATCAGGTCGAAACTAATATTGTCGATATTGGCATTGAGCAAATCGTAGTCGGTGGTAAGCGGCGACATAGAAAAAGCGTCGCCTGAAAAAATAACGAGCCCTATCCGGTCCTGAAAACGCCCCGAAACGAAATCGCGGGCTACGTTTTTGGCTGCCTCAAGCCGGTTGGGCTGGAAGTCCTGTATCTGCATCGACTCCGAGATATCTATTACCAGCATAATGTCGATACCTTCGGTCCACTGCTCTACCTTTTCGTTTGTTTTTTGAGGCCTGGCAAGTGCCACAAGCAGCAGCACAAAAGTAATAAAAAGCAAAAAGCCGGGTACAAAACGCAGATAGCTCGTGACGTCCGACCTTAGCTCACTTTTGGTGAGGGCAATATCGAGTTTTTGCTGCCGGCGGTAAGAAATAAGCCAGCGCACCAAAAAAAGCAGCGGTACCGCAGCTATAAAATAAAGAACGAACGGGAAGTCCCAGTCGAAACTTTCAAAAGTAGACCACGAAAACCATTGAAGCGAAAACCATGAGGTACTCTGGCTGACCTGGTTAACTGCCTGCTCATCCATGGCTTACCTCCTCTACCTTTTTGCGGTACTTTTCAAGGCTTATATCTTCCAGTGTTTCAAAGTAGCGGAACAATTCTTTGTCGAGAATTCTCCCGTAGATATTCCTATCGATATTTTTCAAAGCAGATTTCAAATGCTCGTTCTCTTCGTTTCTTACAATTTCCCTGGTGGTCAGCTTGGTGTAAGGCACTTTTTCAAGCGATTCCAGGTAGCTTTTCCACGATATAAAGGCAGATTCAGCCAAATGCTGGTCTGCTTCGGCTCTCAATTTTCTCAGATACTCGGAGTAACTGTTCGAAAACTTCTCGTACCGTTTGCGCATCCTGTACAGCCTTATCCGTTTTTTAATGCTGTTGCCAAAAAACAGGTATACCGCCAGGCTTACGATAGAGAGCAGCAGCAAACCAAACACCAGGTAAGGGTAATTGAAAGCCAACTCCAACGGATTAAAGTCCACTGTCTCTTTCAGTTTGGCGCCTTGTGGCACGTCGTCGAGCAACCCGGTAATTAACAGGGAGTCTGTCTCAGCATATACCGAAAGGCTGTCCCTGGTTCTCAACTGAAAAACCGGCAGCGCCATCGTCTGCCAAGGCTGCAGTTCGAATGTAGCTACACGGTAAACCACGCTGTCTACTACCTTTCCGTCTCTAAGGAATGACGGAAAGAACTGCTTACCGTTAAACTCAAACGGGCTGAAGTCGTAAGTAGAATCGGGAAACAAAATCTTGATGCTGCCCGGGTATTCTGCCACCAATACATAGGTAGCCGGGCTGCCCAGCAGCACGCTGTCCTCCAAAAAAAATCCCTTAACTTCCACAGGCTGGCCTGCGAGGCTGCCCCAAAAGAGCCAGCACGCAGTCAGAAAACATACCGCTCTTTTACCCACTTTTTCTCATTTTATTTCTAACCTTGAACAAACGGATCAATTTTGGTACGTATTCGTCTTCGGTGTTTATGAAAAGGTAGTTTGCCTGGTTTTTCAGGCAAAGCTTCTCAAGCTCATACTGATTTCCTTTGTAAATGGTTTCCACTTTTTTTCGGAAAGCAGGTGAGGAGGTGTTCACCCATATTGTCTTTTTGCTTTCTTTCTCATAAAGCGGCACTATCCCCATTTTAGGGAAAGAAGTTTCTCTTTTGTCCGAAAGGTGAATCACAACCAGATCGTGTTTTCGTGCCAGCGCTTTGAGTCCGTGCTGGTAGCTTTCGTCCACAAAATCAGAGATCATTATAATCACGCTCTTGCGCCTGATCATATTCATGGCATGACGGATTCCCCGGTCGAGGTTGGTGCCAGTAGAGGTAGGCTTTAGCGTAAACAGATTGTCGATAATCTCATAGGCGTGTTTCAGGCCCTTGGCCGGGCGCACATACTTTTCTTTTTTGTCGGAATAGCACAATAACCCCACCTGGCTGCCTTCTTTAATGGCCGAAAGGGCCAGTAGACCGCAAATTTCTTTCCCGATATCCAACTTTTGATGCCCCTCAGCGCCTATTTCCTGCGAGGCGCTCACGTCGAGCAGGAAGAATACCGTTTGCTCTTTTTCCTCTTTAAAAGTTTTTACAAAAGTGCCATGGCCTTTGGCGGTCACGTTCCAGTCGATAGTGCGAATGTCGTCGCCATACTGATACTGCCGCACATCGTCGAACTCAAGCCCCGAACCTTTGAAGATCGAATGATAGTCGCCCTGCATTTGCGACGTAATTGCCTTCCTGATCTCTATCTCATATCTTCGCAGTTTCTTTAAGAAATCCTTCATCAGTTTGAGTTTGGGGTTTAAAGTTATGATATATTTAAGTAAAACTTGCCCGTGAAAAATGTTTTTTTGAGCCGTTTGGGCTTATTTCCTTCCTTAGCCGGCGCCCCTGGCATGGTCCTTTTAATAGTGGTGCTGCTTACGAGCCCGGGTTGTTCCAAAGAAGAAAAAGTGCCCAAACACATACTGCCAAGTGAGAAAATGGTAAGCATTCTTACGGATGTACATGAGTTGGAGGCCAAAGTTAATTTGCTCCGCCTGGAGCACGATTCGTCAACGTTGCTATTTAAGGAACAACAGGCACTCATATTTGAGAAACACAACGTAAGCGATTCGTTATATAACATGAGCTTCGATTATTATATGCGGCGGGTCGATTTAATGAATAAAATCTACGAAGCAGTTGTTGATAGTTTGTCGCTGCGCAAAAATGTGGAAAGAGGCGACGGAGCAAGCAAAGATACTGAAGACCCGATATGAGAAGTTTTCCGGGGAATATTGAAGTTAAGATCGGTTTCGATAAGATAAAGGAGCTATTGGCTGCTAAATGTCTTAGTCCGCTGGGGTTGGCGCATGTTGAGAAAATACGGCCGTCCGACGACCTTAAGTTTGTAAGGAAACTGCTGGAGCAAACTGAAGAACTTCGCAAGCTGCTCACCTCGGGCAGTAAATTACCGGAATCTAATTTTCTCGATCCTACCGCCCAACTAAATAAGATAAAGATTGAAGGCGCCTACCTTGAAGAGCATGAGGCTTACGACCTGAAGCGCTCCATTGCCACTATTCATCAGCTTGAATTGGTGTTGAAGACCCACGCCAATGACTACCCTCAGCTGGCCGGGCTTTCCGGCATGGTAGATTTGCCGGCCGATATTCAGAAGTGGTTTGAGGAGATAATAGATGAAACAGGCAGGCTACGGCCCAATGCTTCGCCTGAACTGGCCCAGATCCGGTCGGCACTGCTTGCGGAGCAGGGTACATTGCGAAAAGTAATGGAGCGTATAGGCAAGGAAGCGCAGAAAAACGGGTGGTCGCCCGACGACAGCTCTTTTACAGTGAGAGACGGCCGAATAGTAATACCTGTGCTTGCCGAACATAAGCGGAAGCTGAAGGGCTTTATTCACGATGAGTCGGCCACCGGCCAAACGGTGTACATGGAGCCGGCCGAAGCCCTGGAGATTAATAACCGTATAAGAGAGCTGGAACTGGAAGAGCGACGGGAGATTATACGTATCCTTCGCAAGCTGTCCGACAGGCTCCGCCCGGTTATTCCCGCACTCGAAAAGGCCTATGCCTTTATGGGCGCCATTGATTTTATAAGAGCTAAGGCGCTGTTTGCCATGGAAGTAAAAGCGCAACTGCCACTACTGGAGGAAAAACCGGTAATTTACTGGCACAACGCCACCCATCCGCTACTGTACCTTCTCCATACCAAAGCCAAAAAACCTGTGGTGCCGCTCAGCATACATCTAAACGAGG
>CBFGTI010000059.1:0-31565 GCA_965651695.1 uncultured Imperialibacter sp.
AAAAAGGAAGAAGTTTTCGCAATATAACGCTTACGTATTACCTCACAGCCCTGGCGCTGATTGCCGTGGGGTGGCTTCCATCGGGCGGAATAAAGGGAGCCATTATGCACTTTTGTGTATTAATTTACCTCTCGGGCCTCCTTGTACTTCCGCTCAAAAACTACATCTCGTTTATGCTCGGCACGCTGGTGGTGGTCGTCACGTATATATTTATTGAATACAAATACCCCGGACTGGCCAGTAGCTACACCGACGCCGTCGGCCACTGGCGGGACCTCTCTATAGCCGGAGTTTTGATGCTTAGCCTCATGGGCATTGCTTTTTACCTTTTCAAAAGAGAGCATCTTCACGACCGTGACAGCCTGAAGCGCATGAACCAGGAGTTAGCTGTGGAGAAACAAAAGGCAGAAATGGCCGACAAGGCCAAGTCCCAGTTTTTGGCCACCATCAGTCACGAGATGCGGACTCCATTGAATGGAATCGTTGGCATTTCTGAGCTCCTGGCAAATACCCCCTTGAACGACGAACAAAAAGACCTGATAAACAGCCTTGAAATTAGCAGCCGGGTGCTTCACGGGCTCATCAGTGATGTGCTGGATCTTACGATGATCGAAAACGGGAAGATAATTCTGACGGATGCTCCATTTAATCTTCGTGAAGGCATGCAACAGGTAATGGACATATTTGAGAGCAAGGTTGCCGCCACAGCCCGGATAAAGTTGAGCTACCTGCACGATGAGCACATTCCTGAAACACTGGTGGGCGACTGGAAAAGGATACGGCAGGTGATTATTAACCTGATAAACAATGCGGTGAAGTTTACTGATGAGGGGGCGATTAATGTGGAAACCTCCCTTTCCTGGCAAAATGAGTCGATAGCATCGGTTCGCTTTGGTGTGGAAGACACAGGGCCCGGTATCCCCGGCGAGCTTCAGGACGAGTTGTTTCAAAGGTTTTTTAAAGCCGACAAAGCCCGCCCTATTGAGGGCTCAGGTTTAGGCTTGTCTATTTCCAAAAGTCTGGTCGACATGATGGGCGGAAAAATCTGGTTTACGTCAGTGCTTCACGTGGGGAGCTCCTTTTTTGTGGAAATACCGCTTAAGCTTTCCAGCCGGTCCGACATCCCCGATCAAAAGAAGAAAAGCGACACCGGGTTTTTCAGCCACCTGAAGCTGCTGATAGCCGAAGATGTTGAAATAAACCGGATGGTGATGCTGAAAATGCTCAAAAATTTGGGAATAACTGATATTGAGGTAGCTGAAGACGGACAGCAAGCCCTTGAAAAAGCTACAGGAAGACATTTCGACTTCGTGTTGATGGACTTGCAAATGCCGAAGCTGAGCGGAATTGAAGCTGCCTATGAAATCCGAAGATTTTTTATAAAAAAAGGTGCGGCACCGCCGGTTATTATTGCCGTAACGGCCAATGCAATGAAAGAAGATGCGGAAGCTTGCAAAAGAGCGGGCATGGCGGATTTTATTACCAAGCCTTTTAAGGGAGAGGTGATAGCGTCCACTCTTCAAAAAAACTACGGTAAGGCTGTTTAGCTGTTGCGAATTCAATGGCAAAGCTACACCCCCCGGTTCCTACTCAAATTTTCCACAAAATTACCACCCGCACATCAAGCTATAGTTGCCACAAAAGTGCTTGTAATAAAGAAATAAGCCTCATGCCGGCGCCTTTTCACCGCGCCCTATAAGGTAAACGACGAGTTTTTCGTTTAACTCACGAACCCCTACTTCTACCTGGACCCATGAGTTTCAAAAATACATTTTACCGGATTTTTCATTGGAAGACATGGGACTGGCGACTGAAGTACATTCCGCTGCTCCCCTCCTGGTTTTGGTATTGCTTGCGCTCAGGCACATTTTGGTTTTTCACGCCATCCAATCCCACGCTGTCGTTTGGCGGATTTGATGGCCAAGGCAAAATGGAAATGTACAAGCAGCTGCCCCCTGGAAGCTATCCGAAAACCCTGTGCGTGTCGCCTCTTTGGGATTTCGCAGAATTAATAAAGCTGTTTGGCCACTATCAGTTTCAGTATCCGATAGTGGTAAAACCAGATGTGGGCAAGATGGGGCTGATGTTCAGGAAAATCGCAAACATTTATGAGCTGAAACGATACCACGAAACTATGCCGGTAAACTACATTCTCCAGGAGTTTATCGCCTACCCTATTGAGGTGAGCGTGTTTTACTTCCGGTTTCCCGGAGCACCCCGTGGAAAAATTACCGGTTTCATTAAAAAAGAATATTTGAATGTGACCGGCGATGGAGAGTCGACCCTCGAACAGCTTATTACCGTGTGCCCTATGGTTAGGTTCAGGCAGGAGGAGATGAAGCTTAAACACAAAGACAAGCTAAATTATGTAATACGTAAAGGCGAGCAGTTTTGCTTGTCATACGCCCTTAACCTGAGCCGGGGGAGCAGACTGGTAAGTCTGGCGCATGAAAACGACGAAAGACTACTGCAGGTGTTTGACGACCTCAGCAAATACTCGAGGGGGTTTTTCTACGGCCGCTACGACATAAAGTGTGCTTCTGTAGAGGACTTAAAACAGGGGAAAAATTTTTCGATACTGGAGTTTAATGGCAGTGGCGGAGAACCGCACCATGTATATGCGCAGGAACACAACCTGCTAAAGGCTTCAAAAGAGTTGTTGGGGCATTGGCGGATCTTGTTTGAGATTTCGAAGGCCAACCACCTCAACGGAATCAGATACTGGAATTTTGTGCAGGGCTGGAAATTTCTCATGGCAGCAAGAAAGCACAACAAAATGCTGGAACGCCTCGACAGGCAGTTTCCGGTAGGCTAGTGCAAACAACGGGGCTTTCAGACCTCGTCGGTTTACCTTTCAATTACAAGGGTACCATGCTGCAAATCTTGTGCGTTGTGCTAATACCGCATGTCGTACGCAGCAGAACCAAAGGAAATTATGGAGCTTAATGCCTTTCTCACCGATAAAGGCTATTCATGCATTGGGGCTAAGGCATCTGTGGCGCTTGGTCAAATGAGGGGAATGGTAGTTCCACATATGGCCTGCCCTGCACACGACTGCATGGTGCTGGAGTTTCTGTACAGTTTGGTCGATGACTACCGGAAGGTAGCTGCTACCACCACGCTTACGTGGTATTCGGCTGCCGTAGTTTTTCAGCAGCCTGCGATTAAGAGTGAAGCTGAGTTTGACAAGCTGCTTTGGCAACGCCTGCAAGCCCTGGCCGACCTTGACGCCCAACGCTACGCCTACGACAGCAGGGTTGAAGCTGACCCTGGCTCGCCACTTTTCAGCTTCAGCCTGAAGGAAGAGGCTTTTTTTATCATTGGCCTGCATCCCGCAAGTAGCCGGCTCGCCCGCCGCTTTAGGTACGCTACACTGGTTTTTAATCTTCACACCCAGTTCGAAAAGTTGCGAATGCACAACCGCTACGAGCCACTGAAAAGAGCCATAAGAAAACGTGAAAAGAAATTTAGCGGGTCACTCAACCCAATGCTCAACGATTTCGGCGAGCAGTCGGAAGTTTACCAATATAGCGGCATGCAACACGGCAAAGAATGGAGCTGCCCATTAACAATAAACCATGGAAAATATAAACATCATTCCACCCCGTAGCGGAGTAGCATTTGTTATTAAAGAGGGCCAGAGGCTGAAAGTTGTGGATGTAGAAGGTGAACAGGTATCCGACTTTGTGTGTTACAACCTGCACGACAAGGCCGAGTACTTGTCGTCGGGCAGAACGATCGACTACGCCGAAACCATCTTCCTGACCAAAGGCCACAGGTTTTATTCCAACCGAAGCCGGGTGATGTTTGAAATGATTGAAGATACTGTAGGCAGGCACGATTTTCTGCTTACACCCTGCAGTGCCGATACCTTCCGGATAATATATGGGCACGACCAGCCTCACCGGGGATGTGCCGGCAACCTCGCCGCTGCACTTGAACCATACGGTGTAACCGCAGATGAAATACCCGTGTGCTTCAACATCTTTATGCACGTGGCCGTGGATGGCAGCAGTGGCAAAATCAGCGTGTTGCCACCAAAAAGCCGGGCAGGCGACTTCGTGGTGCTTGAAGCAAAAATGAACCTAATTGTGGGAATGACAGCCTGCTCCGCAGAAATGTCGAACAACTATTCGTTCAAGCAAATAGGATATCAAAAAATTGATCGCGATTAAGAGTTTCTGATTCTGACCGCGCCCGCTGGCTCTCCAAAGCGTCTGTTCCCTCCCAGATCTATAAATCAAGCCCTCCTAACCACGGCTCTGTGGGTTTCATCCTTTAACTATTAACGATGAACAATTAACTATTTCAAAAAAAGAAGCCGCTGTCGAGCCTGAAGTAGCTGCCTTCGTTGCTAAAACCAACGCCTCCGGTTAGTATGAAAAGGTCGTAGAACCGAATCCAAAGGCCGCCACCGTAACCATTATGCCATTGATCGGATATTTCGCCGAGCGTCCAAACCCTTCCGTTGTCAACAAACCCAAACACTCCCCAGTCGCCCGTCACCAGGTAGTTTTGCATGCGGCCGAAAGAAGGGCGAACCTCGATAGACTGAAAGAACGCTGTGCGACCTGCGAAGCGGTTCATCCGGAACCCCCGCAGGTTGGTGTTGCCACCCAAGAAAGCAGCATGGAAAAAGGGGTAGTCGCCAAAATTTGCCTCCACACCGGCGCGGTATACCATAGTAACCTTAAATGCCCAGTTGGGAGTAAGGTAAAAACGGGCGTCGGTGGTGAGTTGCCCAAAACTTTGAGACAAATTATTAATGCTTCGGCGAAGGCTGAATTGATTCTCCCACTTCATACCCCGCGTGGGGGCTTGCTGGTCGTTGGTGAGGTCGAGATTCAGCTCAACAAGTCCGCCTGCGAGCAAGTATTCTTCTGCGATATTCTGATCCTCAACCCCCTCTCCCTTTTCGCGAACTTCTGCATACTCTGCGAGCGGCCCGGCACTAAACTTCAGCAGGCTTCCCAGCCGGTGCGTAAACGTGAGGCTGCCGCGGTAATTATTTAACCCGACCCTGTAGTCGCCGATTGTCCTGTTATATTCAGCTTCGTTTCCCTCGCCAAAATAGTTGATCACATAGCCAGGACCGTCTATTGCTGCACCAACGTTTAAGCCCGTTTGTCTCCCAAACAACAGCGGATAGTCTCCTTCTGCTTCGAACCGAAAACCACGAGTGCCGAAACTGTGCATTGCTGCAATACGGTGCATGGTAGCATATGGAAAGGTGCGAAACCCCTGCTTCAGAAAACGAACGGAGGCCCCAGCCGACAAACCATAGTCTACATCGTAGCCGAGATGAAGCTTTGGCTTTGTTTGATCGTACTGAAACCCGTTCGGATCGTAAATGTTGACCCAAATCCGATCGCTGGTATGCACGTCGGTTTCATTTCCTGCTTCAATCACATTTTCTTCCAGCGAGTTTTCGAAATCGTAAATCTCTGTTTTATCGGTTAACCCCGTAACCCTGGAATTATCCCGAATGTAGTCTTCGCCAGGCCCGCCTACCACTCTTACTTTAATGCCTTTGGCCGCCTGCCCGGTTACCAATACGCTGTCTTTTCCAGCCATGCAGTAAATCCGGATCTCCTCTGTTTCCCCAAACCGAAAAGTTCTGTCAAACAGCTTCTGCTCAATCTTTTCCGGCTCGTCTGGCTCCAGGTCTCTTTTCCAGGCTCTCACCCGTGTGTTTCCATTTTCTCCGCGCTCCACCAGCACGTATTCATACTTGTCGCTGAAGGTTACGTCTACCTTTTCAGCCAAAACATCGTAATAGTCCAAAGTAAATCGGTGAAGCGCATCCCTCCTGCTTTTAAGCTTAGCTTCAATCTCTTCGCCAGAGAGATCATATACCTCGGGTGGCAGGTCTTTTACCGCTGCCCTTATTACTTCGTCGCTCAGGTTTTGCTGCACCTCTTTTGCCGTCTTTTCCCAGATGTCCTTTTCCAGGCCGAACAGCAAACGACGGTCGAGGTGCAATGCTTGCAGGTTGAGTCCAACCACATCGTCTACCTCGTGATCGAAATTAGTAAGCCTCCGTTCAAACAGTTTGCTGGCTATAACTGACGGGATCAGTCCATTGAATTTGGCAAAAACCTGGTCCCTGTCGCGCGGTACGGGTTTGAAGTGATGGTGCCCGTCTTCGTCTTCAAACTCAGCCCATCTCCACTGGTCTTCGTGGCGGTCCCAGTCGTTCATCAACATATCCAGCATACGGGCCTTTAAGAAACTCTCAGCGTCTACCACGTCGTCGTTGTCTTCGTGCATTTTGCGAAACATGGTGCTTGTACTCACCACATTCCTGGACCGCCCAAAGTTTTTGAATTCAGAAAGGTCTTCGTCGGGCCTCACTTCCATAAGCGCTACCATGCCTCCAAACTCGTTGAGAAACGGACCGAGCTGAGGTGTGAATGGTATGTACACCACCCGCGGTGAGGTATGATAAACGCCTAAAGCGCTCGCAAGCTTAGGCACAACCAGAGCCCCGTAAGGGTGCGACGACGACATCTGGTCTTGCACAATATCTTCGGCAAACGTTTTTTGCAACCCTTCAGGAAGCACTGCGGCCGGGTCTTTGTTTACCGAGCGCAGAACATACTCGTTGCCGTCTTCACCTTTTGCCCGCAACGAAATAGTTTGGCTTCCTCCCCCGCGCTGCAAAGGCGTAATACCCCCGGCATCAGTTTTCATATCGAGATACTGAAGTTTCACCGGCGTGCCCCATTCCTGCCTGTAAGCGGTGCCCATCAACTTCTTTTTAATAAATGAAGAAGTACGATATTCTCTGCCTGCAGCCTTTACAATTGTGCTGTCGCGGTAGTCCGGCACCTCACTTTCTGCCACCTGAGGATTTTCAGCTGGTGCTATGGCGTAGAGCGGCTTTTTAAAAAGCAATCTGCCTTCTTTATTTTCGTCGCCCGGAGCCCAAAATTCTACCCATACCTCGCCGTTGTCGAAGTAATTTAGCTTGGCAAGACCCTTGTGCCTTGACACAAAAACTGCGTTGTTTCCCTTTATGACATATTTTTCTTTGCTGGCAGAACCACTTATGATGTGATGCACCTCATTTGTTTTGTGCAGTTGCAGGTTATGGTCGTGGCCACTCACCAGCACCACGTTCTCCTCGTCATTCACAATATTCATTATCCCTCTTTTCAGCTTTTGATAAACGGGGTTGGGGATATCCTGCCGACTGACTCCGTACTTACGCATGAGCGGGTAAATGGAACCAATGACAGGCAGGGGAACATAGAGGTAGTCCCAGCGGAGGGTGAGCGGGAAAACGTAGTCGAAAAGCGAAAAGTAGCCACCGTGGTTTCCATTGCTGTAAAGCGGATGATGTATGGCCAGCAGCTTGTGCTTGTCTCTGTGCCTTCGGAGCACGTTCTGAAACTGAACCAGCAGGTCAAACTCGTTTTCCACACCACAAGTGCTCAGGGTTCCGTCGGGACGATAGTGCCTGGTAAGCCACCAGTTGGAGTCAAGAATAATGAGTACAAGGTTATCGGTAAGCTCAATTTCAACGGGCCCGGGGCATCCTCCTTTTGGGAAGAAGGCGCTGGAATCCTGCAGATACTGCTCCACAAATTCCTGCTGGCGTACAACGTACTCCCAGCCGTCCGGCTTCACATGGTTCCAGTCGTGGTTGCCGGGCACAAATATTCTGCCGCCTGTGTGGCCTTTTACAAGGTCCATTTGCATCGCCAACTTCTGCTCCGACACTTTCCGGTCAAACGCATCTTCCGGCGGCAACCCATTCTCGTAGACGTTGTCGCCCAAAAAAAGCACTGTTTGATGCCTGGCAGATAGTCCATTGGAGTTGAGCGAATCGGCTCGAAGCTTATTTCCCAGAAGGTCGAAAGTGGGGTTTGGGCCATTGAGCGACGGATTTCCCGCATCGCCAAACAGGTAAACCGAATGCTTTAAGCTTGCTTCCTCCGGGTCTTTATTGTCCCTCCATTCCCGCTCACTTTTGCTGTGCCAGGTACGGCTAACACCGCACCCCGCCAGCACCAGTATCACAATAAGGTACAGTAACTTCCCCCAACTATTTTCGGTAACTGAATTTCGCAATAACTCCATGCTGTTTTTGGGCTTTTTCAGATGCTATGTATAGATCGCCGGAGGGGCTGAAGGTAATGCCTTCCGGCTGCGGTAAAATGTCGATCGGGAGCGGAATTGCTGTTTCGAACTTCCCCTCAGCGGACAAAATGACCAGTAGCGATGAGGTGCCGGAAAGCAGGTAAATCTTGTTGTCGCGCGGGTTGATGCTCAACCCCGACGGCCCTAATATACCGGCGTGGTCGTTTGTGGAAAGCGCATTGGCAATAGTGTATGCTACTTTATCGAACGAATTGGTAATAAGAGAGTCTTCGATGCCCTCAACAGCCACAGTGTAGGCCATTTCAGGTTTTTCGTCAGCCTCCAGACCTGTAGTAAAAATGGCCCGCTCACCATGTTTCACAGTGTCTTTGCAGGCAATAAGGAACTTGCTCGTCGCAGCATGGTAAAAAAGCCCCTCACAGTCATAGTCAAGGCCGGTTTTTATCCTGGTTGTCTTTCCGGCCCTCTCTTTGCTGAAGCCTGGAATACGAAAAATATCTCCATCGCTCCTGAGAGCGAACACATCTTCCCCCTTCAAACATATTCCTTCAAAATCGCCTTTTTCTTCAAACTCATTATTGAACCTTATTCGCCCGCTAGCGGCGTTGAGCACATACACTACGCCAACTTCGTCGGCAATGGCAAGCAGATTATCCTCGCCCCACCACTGCAGTCCTGATATTTCGTCGAGGTCCTCAGCAAGCTTGTAAACGGTGTCGGGTTGGGCGATATTATAGGGGAAGGCTTCGGGAATCCGCTCCATTACCTCACCGGCCATCGCTGCACTGTCCACCGTCACACGGGCATCGTCGGACTTGCGGTTACACGCAACAACGAGGCAACACAAAGCAATAAGAGAAAAATAATTCTTCATAAATGGGTTATTGTACAAATATGGTTGGGAATAACACCGGCCGTCTCCAGCGGTTTTGCCTTCAGTTGGTCAAGAGGCGTACCAGCCCTTCCAATTGCCCCAGCAACCGCCGGGAGGTGGTTCGCACATTGGCCGGTTGCGAGATACTTCTACCTTGGTGTAGAAAAAAATGCACATTGCAAATAGCTTTGCCGGCAGGAAGCCTGAAGTAACTTCCGCTGAAAAACCCGCAGAACAATAGAATTGGCCTCTGTAGCAGTACAGGGAGGCGTGGCCGATAGCTGGTTTACTTTTTGAACTAACTGCAAACACTCCAGCAAATTCTACTATGATTGATGAAAAGACCGACATTTTAAAAGAGGCCGAGCTATACGTGATTCGGCTGTTTGACGAAAAGCTGCCCGCAGGAATGGTCTACCACAACTTCTCTCATTCGAACGAAACGCTTGCAAACTGCCGAAAAATGGCTAAACATTACAAGTTGAGTGAAGAGGAAACCGAAAAGCTATCGCTGGCTGCGCTTTTTCATGACACGGGGTACGTGTTTGACTATGCCGATCACGAAAATGCCAGCAAAAAAATAGCAGCTGATTTTTTGAGGGAAAGGAACTACACGAAGAGTTTTATTGACGAGGTAGCAGACCTGATCGAAAGTACTCGTCACAAAAAGGTGCCGGATGGATTATTGCAGCAGATATTGCACGACGCCGATCACCTTCACCTCGGCAAGAAAAGCTTTTTTGATCGATCGCAGCTATTAAGGGCTGAGTGGGAGCACTGCCTTGGAAAAAAGTTTGACGACAACAGCTGGCAAAAAGAGCAGCTCCATTTTCTCAAAAACAAACAATTCTATACCGACTATGCCCGGCTTAACTTCGAAAAAAGGAGACTCAAGAACCTGAGAAAGCAAACGGAGAAAGTGCTGCGATTGCGGGATGAACCTTTAAAAAAGAACCGCGGTATTGAGACAATGTATAGGTCGGTGTATCGCACGCATATCGACCTGAGCTCCATAGCCGACAGCAAGGCTAATATGATGATCAGCATCAACACCATTATTGTATCGGTTATCATGGCCATTATCGGCTCTGGATTTACCTTTACCGGGCGAGACTTTATTCAGCATATGCGGTTTACCATTCCCATGTGCATCTTACTGCTCGGGTGCCTGGGTTCTGTGGTGTTTGCCGTATTGTCGGCTTCGCCAACGGTCACTACCAAAAAAGTTGACACTAAGAAGATTGAAGAAAATAAAAGCAGCGTGCTGTTTTTTGGCAACTTCGTGCACCTGGAGCTCTCCAGGTTTGTTGAAAGCCTGGAGATGTTCAGAAGGCAGCCAACAACAGTTTACGATAATATGTCGGTCGACATTTATTACCTGGGGCACGTGCTACAACGTAAGTACCGGCTGTTGCGGATTTCGTATATGACGTTCCTCGGCTCGCTCAGCCTGAGTGTGCTGGTGTTTCTTGTAATCTTTATCTATTCATTTTAAGGCGAAGTAACAGGGAGCTTGCTCAAATTCAACACTTTGTACTTCACCTCTCCTATGTGCTCGTAACTGTCTTTACCGTCAGTAAACGGGTAATCACTTGCGGTGGTGGCCGACACCTGCAGGTAGGCCTCTGTTGCCAGCAGATAATTGTCGATTTCAACACTGTTTTTTAGCAGCCGGTGTGCCTCTATGGCCGGAACACCTATCAGTTTGGTGTGGTTTTCGATGTCAGACACCGCCACCTTGCCATAATGAGCAATGAATTTGATGCTTAAATGGTGCATTTGCTCAACCCGGTTGGTATCCCAATTAAATTTGCTTCCGTACGCTTTTACCCGGTCACTAAATCTTTCTGATATTACCCTGCTCTGTTCAATCACTTCATCCAGTGTGGGCGGCAGCCCAGTTCTGTAAAAGAAAACCGCGTCGCCGGCAATATCCGAAATGTGAAGATCAAGCATGTTGGCTCCGGCTATTACTTTAAGCGTTTCCTCCACCACCCGGTGGCTTTCACGCGGGTTTGTAGTGGTCATAAATTCGGTGAACCCCGTCATGTCGGGGATATAGAGAAAAGCACCAACCTCGCCCTCTTTTTTTTCATATGGTCTTAAATACAATAGAGAAACGCCGGCCCGAAACGGACATTACGCCGCCTGAGTAATTTTGTTCACAGACAACCGGAAGGAAAAGAAGCTGGAAACGCTTTCGATTGCCGCTTGTTTGACCTTTTCAATGCGATTTGGGACAATAATATTGCGTAATCGGCATTAAGTATAATTATTTCAAGATTAAATTAAGTAATTATGAGAAACGCTTTTTTTCGCTACCTTTAGTATTATTGATCTATCCCTGGAGTGATTTTTTGTTAAGATGACGACGTTGCATTGCGAACCTGCCAATCTATGGGACATACTGTTGCTGTTTATAATTTTAAAGGAGGAGTTGGAAAAACCACAACCACACTTAACCTTGGCTTTGCGTGGTCGCGGTCATTTAAAATATTGCTGATAGACTGCGACCCACAGTGTAACCTATCGACAGCCCTTGGGGTGAAAGAGGCTAAATCTACCGTTTTCACGTATTTCAAAGCGTTGGTTCACGATCAGTTCCCCGACCGCATTGAAACTACGGAAATTACCCCTTACCTACACCTGATACCCGGCGACTACCACATGACGGAAATGGAAGCCAACAACCAGTTTCTCTCTTTTGGCCCCGGCATACTTCAGAAATTTAACTACGCTGTGAAGCGGGATTTCGATCTCATTATAATGGACATGCCCACGCATTTTGGCGTGCTGGTAAAATCCATTCTCACCAACATCGACAGTATCCTTATCCCTGCTGTTGCCGACTCATTTTCAATTAATGGCATCAAAAAGCTCCTGACCTTCCTGTATACTGTGGAGCGAACGAAACCTCTCAATATCCTTGGCATCTACTTCAACATGTACCGCGACAAGCTCATCCACCATCGTGAAAAGTACGACGAATCGCTGGCGGAGTTTGGAGACCTGATTCTTCAAACACGGGTAACCAACTCCATCAGGGTAAGCGAAGCAACCGATCTTGGCAAAGCAGCCTACAAAATAGATCCTGAAAACAGCTCGGCGCTGGAATTTATGCAGCTGAGCGACGAGCTGCTGGCCAAATTCAACAGTAAGTTTTTAAACCCCGACATCATCTCGCAAGAATTTCTGGTAAAAATAAGGAGCTGAGCCGGCACGAAACGGGCTAAAAGCTCGCGGATACTGTGTACCCGCTCTTTACTCATATCATTTACCAGCGAAAATCACGTTTAGCTTTGAAATGACTGCCGATATACCTGCTATGGCGAAAAAAGCAACAAAAGTGGATCGAAACGTTGGGGATGTAATCCGCATAAACTCCTGGAAAGAGTTTAGAAACATTGTTGAAAGCGGGCAATTTGACAGTTGGGCCTTCCGGGGGCAGCGTGAAGCCTTTTGGGTGCTGGAAAGTACCTTGTCGAGATACCTTAAGGCGTTCAGGATACACACCGAAGCCTGGAAAATACAGGAGGAGCGGATTATTCGCATTTTTATGCGCAAAGCTCACCAGTTTCTGAAAAACATTCCTGAAGAGGGCAACACCTTTGAGTGGCTGGCACTTATGCAACTGCACGGTGCACCCACCCGCCTGCTCGACTTCACCTGGTCGCCATACGTGGCCGCTTTCTTTGCCCTGGAGCGGGCCACGCTCGCTTCGGCAATCTGGGCACTGGACCCCGCCAAACTCTACAACGATAAAACCGATTCGCAAACAAATGGACTGCGGAAATTCAGCACCGGGCTAAGCCCCTGGTTCAACAAAAACTTCGAGTCGCGCTTTCTAAACAACAAAGAACCACTGGTGCTTATTGGCGAACCCTACCGGATGAATCAGCGCCTGATAGCCCAGTCGGGGACCTTTGTTATTTCGGGTGTGCTTCAGCAACCCATTGAAGAGATACTTAGCTCAGAAACCTCCGGACATGGCGCACTGGTAAAGTTTGAGCTTGACACGGTAGCAATCAGGAAGGAGGCCATGGAAAGCCTCTACCGGATGAACATTACCAACGCTACACTTTTTCCCGACCTTGACGGTTTGGCCCGGTCGCTTGCTTTTGAGCTGGAGTTCAACTGGGAGTTTGACCCCATCAACAATCGAAAAAAGGGAAGCTCGGGATACCGGTATGGGCATGGCTAAAATTGAAGCAGCACCTCCGGCGTTAAAAGATTGAAGCAAATTTCGAATGATTGTTAACGCGGTAAAAGACGGCTGGAAAATAATATTTCAACGAAACCACGCCCTGCTTGCCGGGGCGCTTGCCCTGCAAATTAAGCAGAAATACCGCCCACCCTATTGGGCAGAAACCCTAAGCGCCATATTCGAGCACGACGATGGCCAGGTAAAATGGAGCGATAAGGAGCACATAACTGCCGCTGGCTACCCCCGCGACTTCAGCATGCAGGAGTTTGACGCCGAGCAGGCCTCCAACGTGGTAATGGACGCCGTTTACAAGTCGAGATGGGTGGCACTGCTCACCTCTATGCATACAACCAGCCTTTACGCTCACCTGCGAGAGCATAATATAGCGGCAGCAAAGTATGTTGAAGAGCAAAAGAAGCTGCAGTTTAAGCTGCGGAAGGCACTTGGTGTTGGTGCGGAAGAAATGGAGATGCACTACCGGTTTATGCGCTGGTGCGACGAATGCTCGCTTATCCTTTGTCAAAACCGCCTGGCAGGCGATCAGCCGCGGCTCGAAATAGGCCCCCTGGGCGGCGACCCTCCCAATTATATCTACCGGAAAGGCCACACTACGAAAGTCGAGCCGTGGTGTTTCGAATCCGACGCTTTTGAAGTCTCGGCCGAATACCAGACCATCAAGCAGCTGCACTTTAAAAGTACCGCCGAATTTAAAAATTGCCTGGATATTTCGCTAAGGGAGAAGGAGAGTTGGAGGTTCGTTAGATAGCTTGCGAAGTGGTATAATGGCCTTCGGCTTTGGGGTAAGGGCACAGCGGTGACTCACCCTGATTTGCAAAAAGCTATCAAAGCCTTTCAGCCAACTTTTGTTACAATTGTACTATGAAGAGCCACGAAGACTTTGAAAAAAAATGCACAGGAGCCTGAACGCGATGGAGGCTAAGATTTCTTATTTGCTTGAGGGAGTAAAGGGCCTGCAGGAGTCTTTCAAAGAATTTCACGAGAATATTGCCGAATTTATAGCTTTCTCGGCTGAGAGATATTCTGATCATGAAAAGCGATTGACTGCTTTGGAAAAGCGGCTGAAGTAAACCTCTGCTGTAAAGCACCACCGGGAGTTGTTCGGGCTTTAAGCCCCACTTAACGGAAAGGCTAAAAATTGTTTGACTGAATTAGTTGTCATAAAACCTCCACTCCGTTTTAAAATTCCGTTTCAGGTCCTGTCCGGTCAGTATCGCCCGCACCATCTCCACGGGCATCGAGTTTTCCCGTAGCACCGCATCGTGAAATTCTTTAATAGTCATTTTTCCACCATCCACAAGTTCTTTTTTCAGTGCGTAAAACTGCAAGCCGCCTGTGAGGTAAGCCAGCTGGTATAGCGGCCCGTAGCCGCCGGTAAATGACCGACGCACCTCTCCCTCCGCGTTGGCCCGCTCATGCCCAACCCTATCTACCAGAAAGTCGATGCACTGCTGGGGCGTCCACTTGCCCATGTGGTAGTTGAGCGAAAAGATGATGCGTGCGCAGCGGTGCATTCGCCAGAAAAGCATGCCGATACGGTCTTCAGGTGAGCGCGGGAAGTTCATGTCCCACAGCAGCAGCTCCCAGTAAAGCGCCCAGCCTTCTATCCAAAACGGTGTGTAAAAGTTGCGGTAGGCTTTGTGCCGGTCGTTCATAAACATCTGCAAATGGTGGCCGGCTATCAGCTCGTGGTGCACCGTAGAGCGCGAAAAGTGCGGATTGTTGCCGCGCATGCTCATCATCCGGTCTTCAAACTCCATGGTATTGGTGGGGTACGAGATAATAAGTGTTTCGCCACCGAGAAAAAACGGACTCACCTTTTGCCGCTCGGGCGACATCATAATCATCCGCCAGGTTTCCTCTGCAATTGGTGGTATGGCAAGCAGGTCATTCTCCTTCAAAAAAGCTACCGACTGATCATACAAATCCATAATGGCTTCCGGTTGCTTGCCAGCCGGCACGTAGCTGTTCTTCACTTTCTCCTGGGCGGCCTTCCAGTCGTTGCCAAAGCCCATTTCCTGGCTCGCTTTCAACAACTCCCTGTCGCACCAGGCAAATTCCTTGTTGGCCAGTTCAATCAGTTGCTCGGGCGTATAGGGTATCATCTCGGCCTCCAACTGCTTAATAACCTCCTCTCTGCCTATTGGGCTACCTACTATACCGCTTTCGTCGTTCTTCTGCGTGGTGATTACCGTTGCCTTACTTTCCAACAGTTTGCTGTAGTCGCCCAGCAGGCTGTCTATCCTCATCAGCGGCATGGGCACCCACCAGGTGTACAGCGGGTCGTACTCGTTGTAGAAACTGTGGATAGACTCTATTCCTTTTCTCAGGCCTTTAATGGCCGAATTCGCCCTTCGTGTGAGTTTCTGGTCGATGGGGGCGGCGTTTTTCAGCTTTTCTGAGACCGCGCCTATTTCCCTGGCTGTTTCGTTGAGCTTGGCAGCCACCTGCTGCCAGTCCAATGAAGCGCCTCTCCTTCTAAGCCTTTCAATTTCGTAGAGATAAGCAGCAAACGGCAACCATGCCTGCACCGCTCCGAGCTCGGTTTGGGTGGCGTTGAGCTCCCTCAGGTTTTCCTGCATTTGCCTTTGAAACAGCAGGTAGTCTACTCTTGCACCTGTACCAAAGCTTTCGAAGTCAAGTTTCTCCAGCCGGTCGAGGTAGTCCTGGTTCAACTCCGTCAGCCGTTTTGTCCTGTCGGGCGAGCTTTCCATATAATAAAAGCGGCTGAGGCTACCCTCATCGGCCTGATAGTTTACCATCAGGTGATGTACCTCACTGGTTTGGAGGTAGAGGTCCTGGGCGGCACCTGAGGAGACTTGTACAAGAAAGAGTGCGGCAAACGGTAAAAAATACTTCATGGATTGCAAAGTTAAGCGCATAAGAATCGGGAGAATATCGGTTAAATCAAAAAATAAGTCTATACCATTTTTCGCTACTCTTTGATGCGAACAATAAGTATTTTGATTGCCCTACCACCCACTAATTCCCCCAGAAATCCGGCACCTCCCGATACCCATACAAATCGCAGTAACAACAATAAGCCGGGGCAAAAATATTATAACCCGAACCAAAGGGCCCCTTTATTGCAAGGCAATAGCCTTGGGGCGGGGATTCAGCACCGTAAACCTGTACAAGTTCCCAATAACATCCGTCCGGTGGATAATTCAGTTCAAGCAAATCCTTCCGATCGATATAGATTGCCGCTGCTGAAACGCTGCTGGCATCGAAGTATCCCAGCACCTGCTCGTCCGGGTTATCGGCACTTCTTACATTACCCGTAAGGCTGTACGGCAACGGGTCAAAAAGTGACCCTAGGGTTTCCGAACTCTTTTGCAACTCGCTCCAGTAGTGGTAGCCTTGTTCATCAAGTGCGTATTGGCGCACTTGCACATGGTACAGCGAGCGCAGCCTGTACGACTCTGTGGTAACGTACGCCACTTCAAACATACTTACCCGGTCTTCATCCAGGTGCAGGGTGTTGGTGGCAATGATACTGGTGTTGTCAAAGGAATTGTAGCAAACGCCGTCGTCGTATACCACGGGATATGGCACCTTTATCTGGTAGGTTTCCGTCCATTCGTAGCGGTAATACCTGGTTTTTCCATCAGGGTCATGCGAGTCTACCATTATTTTTATGCCATCATGCTTGAGACCTTCCACATCGGTAAAGCGAACATCTCTCTCGTAATAAACGCTATCTATTGGCGGCGTGGACTTCAACACCACGGGGTCCGACTGGTAAACTGCACCCATGCTTCTGACAATATTCAGCCGATAGGTTTGGCCCGCTTGCCCTACGAAGCATGCTGTATCGCTTGCGTACACTCCGGCGGCGGTTTCTTCAAAAATATGCTCCACACCCTCCTCATCTGTTACCCATACACGGGCACCGGTTTCCGGCTTGGAGCCTTCGGCATTGAGTGGTTGCGTACTTGAAAGGCGCACAAAATATGCCGCTGGCAGGTCGGAGATATGTCCCTCCACTACCAGCAGGGTTTCATTATCCACTATGTCGGGCACATAGGGTTCGATACAAGAGAAATTTGCCGCAAGGACTATTGTTAAAACTTTGTACCTTTTAATAATCATTTCGGCCAATCGATACCACAGGGCTAGAAGCATTGCTGTTAAGTTATTATAATTTAGGGCCAAATCGAAATACAGTGAAGTTTGAATCCTATACTCCCAGTGACGCTCTCAAGCCATTTGTACGATCGATCGCTATTCAGGAAATGCCAGAGGTTACGACCTACAAAGTATTACCCGACACAGGTATTGTGCTCGGCTTTCAATATCGGGGAAGGCTATCACGAATTGAGGCTCACACTGAGACTACGCTATCTGTTTCCGGCATTTCAGGCTTGGCAAACACCGGTCGCATATTTAAGAATTCTCCCCAAATTGGTACTATACTGGTATTTTTTAAAGATGCCGGAGCTGCGCCGTTTTTCAAAAGCCCGCTTCATGAGCTTTTTGGCAAAAGCTTGTCGCTCGACAACTTAATGCTGCAATCGGAGCTGTGGTGCCTGGAAGACCAGTTGGGCAGCGCCAAATCGGATGCACAAAGGATTACCGCCGTGGAAAAATTCCTGCTGGGCAGAATAACCAGCCGCGAAACTGACAAGCTGGTATTAGGAGCGCTGGCACTCATTCACAAAACCAAAGGCAATATCCGTATACAGGAGCTGATGGCACAGTTGAACATCAGTCAAAGTCCCCTGGAAAAACGATTTCGGCAGATTGTAGGTACATCGCCAAAAAAATTCGCCACCATTGTTCGCTTCAAGAATGTGATACAGCAGTACGATCCTTCAAATTCGCTTACTGAATTAGCATTCCAAGCAGGTTTTTACGACCAATCACACTTCAGTAAAGAGTTTAAGTCATTTACAGGCGATACCCCTGAAGATTTCTTTGCGGGCAAAAAGTAGAAAACGATTTTTTACAATTACAGCCGCGCTGCCCTTCCGACCTTTGCCTAAACAAAACATTTATGACAAACAGATTGAAACTTTACGACGTTCCTCACAAAGGTTTGAGGAATGCACTGTCGCAACTCTCACTTTTGGCGGGCCGAACCAATTTTTCCGACAGACAGGAGGTAGCAAAACTGCACCAGCTTGGGCAAGATGTTTTCCGTATTCTAACCGTTCATGCAACCGACGAAAATGAAGTAACTCTTGCCGAACTGGAAAAACGATGCACCGGTGCTTCACAGCACGACGTTGCCGATCATAAGCAAATTCATTTGGCACAGGAAGCTCTTGAAAAGAAACTCGATAAAATCTTAGCAGATTCGGCGGCAGGAGACGATGTGACGGACGAAGGGGCGGAATTCTATCTGGCACTCAGCGAATACCATGGCGTGTATCTGGAGCATACAGCCGAAGAAGAACGGGTGACCCAACCACTGCTGTGGAAGCACTTTACAGACGAGGAACTTGCCGGGCACCGCGGAAAAATTATGGCGAAAATTCCGCCGCAAACTTTGCTGATCTGGTTCAGGTTTGTAATCCAAGCTCAAAGCCACCACGAAAGAGTGGGGCTGCTAGCGGGGTTTAAGAAAATGGCTCCTGCTTCTTTTTTTGAGGAAGGGATGGAAGTTATTAAACAAGTGCTGACAGACCGGGAGTTTACCAGCTTGCAACAGGCATTGGCGTAGCAGAAGCGGCAGAATTGAAACCCAACCATGAGTGTTGGGTTTACTACAATATGCGACCACCTCCAAGAGTTTAGCAGGCGTTTCGAGTTTACTTCAATACTCATTATTATAGCCAAACGTTTTGAAAAGACGGCTAGGAAAAGAACATTTGCACAGGTACAGCGGGGTAAGTTGCCAAAATTGAACGTGCCGTCAGCAAGGTCGATGGGTTAATAGCACAATCTCCGTCCGTTGAACAAACACCGGCACATGCGAGCCGTTTAAACTGACTTATGCATAACGAACTCCTCGAATACCTGTCCGAATACATTGACATAACAGCGGAAGAAGCCGCCGCATTGGGCGAAATGGACATCGTCAAAACATATCCGAAAGGAACCGTTTTGCTTCGCGAAGGCGAAGTATCCAACAAGGGCTATTTCATTTTTAAGGGGTGCCTCAGGGTATTTTACGTTATCGATGGCGAGGAGGTCACTACCGCTTTTTACACCGAGCGGCACGTAATTACACCCGACACTGTCATCAACAATAAGCCGTCGGCATATTGGCTGGTTTGTGTGGAAGATTGTGTGCTCAACGTATCGACGCCCGACATGGAGCAGGAGTTTTTCGCCAAATTTCCGAAGTTTGAAAGCTTGTGCCGGGTGATGGCCGAGCGAATTTTGGCAGATAAACAGCTATCCTTTGATCTCTACAAAATCAGCACACCGGAGCAACGCTATAAGCACCTGCTTCAAACGAATGCGCAACTGATTAACCGTGTACCGCAGTACCAGCTAGCGAGCTATATTGGCGTGAAGCCGGAGTCGCTGAGCAGAATACGCAAGAGAATTGCAAAAAACGCCTAGGTCACTTTCCTTTCTTAACCCAAGTCAATGAAATAACGCGGGCAGGCTCCTCACCTTTGTGTCACATAAAAACACAATTATGATACAAAGGACATTTAAGATCTTGTATATTTTCTGCTTAAGCATCGGCCCGGCTTTTGGGCAATCCACTCTGCCCGATTCTTCCAACCACTCGTGGTTTGCCGGCAGCTCGGTTTTTATGCTCGGCAACCTTCTCCCCAATCCGCCTTCCTTTTACCAGCTGAACATTGGGTACCGCATAACCCCAAAAGATGTAATTTCCATTGAGGCCATCACCTGGAAATACGGCGCACCATTGGGTATACATTACGGGCCGTCGTTTGAAAGCGAAAGCGAAAAATACCCCGGCAGCATCCGCGAAATTGGAGTGGGCCCCGTTTACCAGCGTTTTCTTTGGAAAAACCTCTACACCTCTCTGCAAGCTATCCCTTTTCGAAGGAGGTATCTTGACGAAACCGGCCAAACCATTCAAAAAGGGTTTCAGTTGTTTATGACCTTGCGGGCCGGCTACCACCTCCCCATTTTTAAAAACAGGTTCTTTGTGGAGCCGTCTATCGCCGGCACATGCTGGCCTATAAGCACTAACGTACCCACAAATTTCGCCGACCAGGACAAAAAGTGGCCGAAGTACTTTCTGTTTGAACCTGGGCTGCATTTCGGGGTGAAGTTTTGAGCAAAAGTGGTGTCGGCAACCGTCATCAAACGAAGTGTCTCCTCTGAAGCTTTTGTAAAACCGTACGCCCACAGGAGTACTTACTGTCTCAGCTGGAAAAAAATCACTACGGCCTCCAAGTCCGAAAATTGACTTTGTAGATCAGCGCCGGAAACAGGTTGAATGCCTTTTCGCCCTCTTCGTTGAAGGTGTATTCCTGTATCCGGGGCGGCAGGGCGTCCACATAGCCGTGCCGTAGATATATCGTCTCCTCAATGCTATTGCTTCACTCTCCGTGAATCGCTGCTCCTCAAAAAGCCATCACCACAAAAATTTTGTATTTTAGCAAAAAAGAAAAAATGGAGACTTTTATAGACCGAATAGTTATAGATGAGAAAATATGTAATGGAAAGCCCACGATAAAGGGTACTAGAATTACCGTGCAAACAATACTTGATTTTCTATCGGCAGGCGATTCAGAAGCAGAAATTTTGGCGAATTATCCTTCCCTGGTGCCAGAAGACATTAAAGCATCTTTGAAGTTTGCAGCGGACCTGATGGGCAGAAACTATAAGATCAAATCTGTCGCATGACAAAATTCTTGATAGATGAAAATCTGCCCTATAGGATTAGCCTCTGGAATAAAAGCAACTTTATTCATGTATTTGATATTAAACGTGGAATTGAAGACGCCGACATCTGGGAATACGCCAAACAAAACGAATTAGTCATTATAACCAAAGACGCGGATTTTTCAAATAAAGTCCTTTCATCATCTGCCCCTCCCAAAGTCATTCATATTCAAGTGGGCAATCTGCCCTTAAAGAAACTTCGTGATTTTTTGATACGAATATGGCCAGACGTAGAGCAAGAAATTGCAGAAAGTAAATTGATAAATGTCTATATAGACCATATAGAATCAATTGGGCACTAAAACAACGCCGTTACCTGCACGCCACCAAAATGCACCACTGCCTTCTCAGGAGACTTTCGGCCGTCGTAGTTCAGTTGTAAACGGAGGCCGTTTTTCAACCGCTGCTGCCACTGCAGCCGCCATGTATAGTTGGTGCCCGGCCGCAAGGCCTCCAGCAGCTCGTAGCCCAGGGGGCTGGTTTCGTCACCTTCAAAAGCAAGGCTAATCACCTTCACACAGCCCGACAAGGTAGATTGCAGCGTTTTGTTGGCCTGCCACTCCACCTGGTACTCGGTGGCTTCGCTGCGGCCCTGCGCTTCAGCAGGTAGCGCCCGCTTGCCTGAGTACCGCAAGCTGCCGGTTACCCGCAGCCATTGTAGCGGCATCCACTGTACCTGGGGCCGCAGTTGCCGGTGCTTAATAGTGTAGTTTCTGTTGGCGAATATATCGCTCGAGGAAGCGGACTCCGAAAGCTCCCCCTGCAGAAACACCGCCCAATCGGCCGTGAAGTTATTACGGGTGTTGAGTTGCCAACTGCGGCGGCTTCTGGCTTCCCATCCTCCCGTTAGCAACTGGCGCCCGTCAGTCGACTGGTAACCGACGTCCATGCCGTAGCCGGGGCTGGCTCTATTAAAAAACCAGCGCGATCTGATGCTGTTGCGATAGGCCAGATCGTCGTCCGAATTGGGGGCTTCCCATACGCTGAGCCTGCCTGCCCAGGCTGCTTCCTGCGTTTTGCTGTCAACCGATACCGACGAAATGTTCGATATTTTCGAAAGAAACCCCCGCACGCCATTGTGCGACCGCCAGGAAGCGGGAGTGCCCAACTCCACGGAATAAGTAAAAATGGTTTGATACGCTCGAATGTATTCGTCGGTGGGCACAAATATTTTGGCATAGTTTCGCTCATCGGGGTTCACCGCCTCATAAAATTCATTCAGGTCCTGCACGCCGTCTTCATTGTCGTCCCTCCACGTGTGGGTGCCTTGTCCGGCCATCACCGCAATAAACACGTATTCCCTGCGCAGCTCCCGTCCGTTTAGGAGGGCCAGCGAAAAATCGGATCTCACCGCCCGCTCCCACCAGGCACTTTGCCAGTCGAGGCGGCCCTGCACGGTTTCTTCTTTATCATCGCTGTTGTCGAGCATATTATCGAGCCAGCGGTAGGTAACTGTGCCCGCCAGGGAGTGGCTTTCTTTCCACCGGGTGGCAAAAGAAGCGTTAGAGGTATAGCTTTCGTCGGACCGCACAAGCACACCCTCTGCGGGCCGGTCGTCGAGCCGCCGGCTAGCGTCGAGCCGGAAAGTGGTGGCACTGCTGTCGGCGAGCGCAGGTGCCGACTGAATAAACAGCAGATGCTCGCTGAAATTCATGGCCGAAGCAACCACCGAGTCATTAGCCAGCCGCGATACTGCGTTCCTGTCGGTGCGGAACGTATAACCCGGTACCACCTTTCCCACCTCCCAGGCACCGGTAAGGTCAGTCCTCACCCAGCTCGACTGGTCGGCAGCCTGTGTGCTCAGCAAATTGAAGTAGTCGCCACTAATGCTGACCTTGCCTACCTGCTGCCTGAGCAAAGCTTTCTGCTGCCAGCCGTCTATTGCAGCACCTCTTTTTCTATAAGAAGCCTGGTAATTCCACCTGTTGGCGTTGTCCTTCACCATGCCCAGGCTGCCCACGGCTATATTGTCCGCCGACGGAGCTTCTGCCGCAGTGGAAGCTGTCGGCTGGTAACTCCAGTCTCGGTCGTATTCGATATACCGAAATCTATCTATTGGCCTGAAAAAGCGGTGATTGTATTCATAAGACGCCAGGGAGGTCCAGGCATAGTCCTTCAGAAAACCCACCGCCCTTCCTTCCGATTTCAGGCCGGTTCGTTGCGACCAACCCCCATCATCTTCAGAATCGAGGCCCGAGAATAAGTTTTGATCCTGCTGAGAAGCCGCCACCTCCGAAAACAGTGTCTCAAAGCTGTTTAATCTGGTGCTCACGCCGCCCACTGCAAGCTGCCGGCTATTTGGAGTTACTATCTGTACAAATGGCTCGTAGTCTCCCTGAGGCACTCCATCCACAGGTGCCACCCATTCATAAACTTTGCCGTTCAATCCGAGCGGCAGTTGCCGGTAATTTCCGGCACCCACCTGGGTAAAGGTCACCTTGTATACTGCTGTTTGCGGGTCAGTAGAATACTTGTAAATAGTATAGGTATTTCCATCGGGAGCCAGCGTGTCTGTTTGGCTATACAAAATACGGTTTTCGGAAAACCCAACCTGCTCGGCTCCGTCAATCACCGCCTGCGAAAGATCGTCTCCAATGCCAGCCAGAGCCTGCTTGTCGGCTTCCGACAACGCGTAGGTAAGTGGGCGAAATGGGTTATCCTTTTCCCGGTACATCTCCATGTAGGCTGTAGTGCGACCGTTGGTCTGCCTGTGCGAGGCAGAAACGATACTCCGGCTGAAGTTTTGCACAGCATACTCGAAATCCACCCGTAGCCGCGAAAATTTTGTAATCAGCACCCGGGGGTTGAACGTGACTTCCGCCAGGTTGTAGTCGATCACATAGTCCTCATTAAAACCCCGTTTCAATTGCCGGCCATCTAGGAACACCCGCTCCGAATTAGCCATTACAATGATAAAGCGCTCACCCTCCGGCCCACGAAGCCGGTAAGACCCCAGCAATCCCTCAACGGCATCCAATACTACCGACGCAAATTTGCCCTTGGCCTGCGACGCCGCAATAGTTGTGCTTGCCTTCCAGCCCTTCCCGAGGTTGTAGTGGTAGGCGGCACTTCCGCCCTGCACATTTTTGTAGTACCTCAGAAAGTAAGTCGAGTCATTTTTGAGCACCACGTCTCCGGCTTGCAGAGAGAATTGATCGTTATAAATATTCAGCAGCACACGGTCAAAATCCTGCAACTGCTGCGTGTTTCCTTCCGGCTGAAAGGGCACTTGCTGGTCGGTTATTACAGCATTAATTCGGAGGTCTTCCGTCAGCTGACCGTCGAGTTGCAAGTTAAGACTAGAGATAACGCCCAGGTTATTGGTGTTTCCAAATGTTACCCCCCTGCTGATGCTGCCCGTTTTGGACAATGCGGGGGTAGAAAAAACTTCTTCCCGCGCCAATGGGGCGAAAGTCCGTCTGGCATTCGCACTGTCTGCACTCGCCGGCAGCCCATTAGGATGATAAAGCGAGAGGTCGTACAAATACACCGGCTGGTGAAGGGTAAAAGGATAAACCTGGTAGCAAACCTCTACCGAATCTGGGAGGTCGCTCTCAAACTGAAGTAACCCTGTGGTAATGTCGTACTCAAAAGGCAAACCACCAGCCACCTGTATGTTTTGTGGGTAAACGGAAAGGGAATCCAGGTAAAATATGCTTTGCCGGGGAGGGAGTGTTTTACACGTGGCATTACTCAGCTGGGCCGCAAGTGGCGTCACTTCCGCCAGCATCAACAGAATCGGAAGCAGAATTTTTGCTACCGGAAATCTAAAAAATAAAGGCCAACCCATAAAAGCTCATTACCCTAAAGGTAACGATACAAAAAATGTAGTGCCATATCCCGGCACTGTATCGAACCAAATAGCGCCTCCCGCTTGCTCCACGCCCCTGCGTGCAAGTGCCAGGCCAATACCCGAACCCGTTTCTTTGGTACTAAACTGTGGCACAAACACCTTGTCCTGAATTTCTTCAGGAATGCCCTGTCCATAATCCTTCACATGGACCACCGCCTCCTTCTCTCGTTTTTCGATGGCAACTTCCAGCTTAGGTGCGGCACAACGCTCCATCGCCTGCATTGCATTGATGATCAGGTTGGTAAAAATTCCCGACATCATCTTTTCATCGGCAATCACGTCTACCGCTCCGTCCGGAATGTTCACAACAAACTCCACGTCAGACCTTTGGTGCAATTGAATTACATTCCTCAGCAAATCTGCCAGGTCAAACTTCTTCGGGTCAGGCGCCGGCAAGCGTGCAAAGGCGCTGAAAGACGTAACGATATCGCTGAGGTTGTCAATTTGGCGCAGCAGGTTGTCAATCGGTCGTTTAAGGGTATCGTCCATTCCCTTTTCCTCCAGCAGCCTGCGCATATGCTGCAGCGTCAGCTTCATTGGCGTAAGCGGGTTCTTTATTTCATGCGCTACCTGTTGCGCTATCTCTTTCCAGGCTGCTTCCTTTTCGCTACGAGCCAGGGCTGTCCGGCTTTTTTCCAGCTTCACCAGCATGGAGTTGTATTCGTTTACCAGCAGCCCTATTTCGTCGGCTGTGTTCCAGTGTATGGGCTCATTAGTTTCATTAAAAGTGGTGCGGCGAAGCCTCTGCGCTATCAACCGCAACGGGTTGGTTAGCACCCGCGACGCCATAAAAGAAACAACAATAGAAAGTATAAAAATGAAAGTGAAAATATTGATGATGTTGGTAAATACCCCCACCTGCTGATTCTGCTGCTCGGTCTTCGACTCAAAAAACGGAAGGCTCATTATCCCCAAAAGGCTGGCATCATTAAAGGATTTTATGGCCAGGTACGCTGACTTATAATTGAGATTGCCCAAGGTTTCGGACAATATAGTTCTTTCGTAGTCCTCTTCCCGAATCCGTTTCAGCGCCGCAGGGTTAATGTATTCCGACAACAGCTTTTCGTCGTATATACCCTGCTGGCTCGAGGTAATCAGCTTTCCGTTAACGCTGAAAAGATTGATATCGGCTTGCGAAAAGCGGGCTATTTCGGCTATTTCGTTGGAAAGCACCTCTTTGTTAATGGAGTTGGTAAGGTAGTCGTCCATCAGCGACACCAGGTTGCCGTTCACACTCTCAGCCTTTTTTAGGTACTGCTGGTCTATTTCCTCTTTGTAGCTGGTATTAATGGCACTTAAGGTAGCCACGGTTACTATTACCAGCGGTACAAAAAAAGCAATACTCAGGTAAATCTGGATTTTAGACGCCAGGTTCAGGCCTTCGTTAGAAAACCTTACTTCCAATGCATTGAAAACCACCGTAAGTGCTATGCCGCCTACCAAAATGAGAAACAAAAATGAGAAGTTGGAGACCATCCAGCCGACTTTGTATAGAGGCGAGGTGATGATGATACGTTTACTGCCCGACCCCTTGATTCCCAGATGATGAAATCCCTCCGTCTCAAGACCCTCGCTGTACAGTTTGGGATTGTCGAAAACGGTTTTAGAAAGATTGGTGAGGTAGTTAAAAGTACCGGATTTGTACCTCAGGTTTGAGCCGTCATAAATACCGTAGCTATAATTTTCGTCTACAGGCTCATTTATAATCCGTTCGTCCACCAGCAGCCGCGGATACACCGAGCTGGGCAAGTACTTTTTAAGCCGAAGCATCAGCACCACATGCCCGATTGTCACGCCATACCGTTCGAGGCTTACGAAACAGATATAACGCTTCGTGGAGCCGGGCGAAAAGTTGCTTTCAAAGAAAATATTTTCGTAGTCGGTCCTGTAAAGGTCCTTGTCGTAGGTTTCCCGTAAGGCGGCATAGCTGGTTCCGTACGACTTATCGAAGGGCATACCAAGCCTGTCAAAAGCTTCGATCTGCACATCGTACTTATCGAAATAGCTGGTGAGATACAGGCGTTTTATTCTTTGCTCTACAAGGTCTTTGGCAAGAAAAGGACTCATCATCCGGCTCTGAATAAATATATCGCTCCGTATTGCCGCCATGATGCTGGAAAGCTGAAATTCGCCCTGTATGTCGTTCTCAATCAGCAAGCTGTTGGCAAACTTCTCCTTCAATACCACACCCTGAAACTCATCGTAACGGTAGATTGCATAGCTGCCCAAAACCGACGAAAATGCCGCGGCAAGAAAGAAATACAGAAATGCCTGAAATCGTAGCGGGCGAATATATTCCGGCAGGCTAAACCAGATTAATACAAAAAAGTAAGCTCCATGGAGCAACGGTACGAGTACCATTTCACGGTTCCAAAGGTAGGTAGCCGCCACAAGCACCGTAGTCACCGCGGCGTGCACTTTCCAAATTTTTACGCCAGGCTTTTCTTTGAAGTGCTTCAGCAGCAGGTAAGCAGCGTGCGAAACGATAAAGTAGCTAAAGCAAAGCAGAAAAAAGATGAGCAAAGTTCCGAGTCTGAATACGTCGAGGTAGATGCTCTTGTTCACATCAAGGTGAATCTGGGAGTTTTTAAAAACCTCTACCATCAGGTGGTAAGTATAGCCAAACAGGCAATAGCTTGCCAAAAGCAGCCCGATAGTAACCGCCCATTTTATGCCTGCCCTGGCGCTAAAGAACACCCCATACGCCTGACTCTTGAAAAAAACACTGGAGACGTAATAAAGAGCATAACTGAATGCCAAAAAGGTGATAATGATGTCGCCCAGTGATTTGTGCAGGGCTGAAATGACGAGGTATCTCGGGTTAAACAGGTCGAACTGGTAAACCGATGTAGGAAAATTGGTAAATAACAGGAGCCCCCTGAGAAAAATTACCCCACCAACCAGGGTTAGAATACTTAGCCAGGGTTTGCCTCCCTTAAGCAGCCTGTCGCCAGTGCGCAAAAAGAAGAAGAAACCCATCACCACGGCAATACTCAAGAGAGAGAATATAATAAACCTATCGAGGCTGGAAGAAACCGCCGGGGGAGAGTTGATAGTGAAATAGCATATATCCACACCCTCATAACTGAAGGCGAAGCTTCTTTCAACGGGCTTTCGATGAATAAAAACTCTTAGCTCTTCAAATATCGATTTGTTATACCCGGCAAGGAGATGCTGGTTTTCGATAGCGAAATTTCGGTAGAGCGGGATTATGCCAACATACTCCCTGAGCACGCCAGCGCTTTCGCGACTGCGCTTCAAAACAAAAAACTTGTTATCGTCCCATTCCTCGAATTTAATTACGTAGTCGCCCTCAATAAGGCGATAGTCGGGAATAAACGAATTTGTATTCCAATAGATTAAGCTTCGGTTGGAATAAACCTGCAACGGATACTCGCTTTGGGGCGACACAAAGCTTCCAGCCTTATATGCCGACTCAATATCGGACTGCATTTGCTGGATTTGGGCCGTGAGCCTTTCCCTGATCAGTTGGTAAGACTCCTGCCCTCTTTCGCCACTCTTGCCTATAAAGTACCAATAGAAAAAAGCGGTAGCACCAAACACCAGTGCAACAGCAAGATACCTGTAACTTAGCGCATTAAATCTCAAAAAAAGAGGTGTTTATTGTTACCCTCAGGAAGCGTCAGAGGTATCCATCGAAGGGTTGTACCTGACACCACCAAACATGTGAAGATAAAAAATTCTTGAATAGCGAAACATAGTCGGAAACAACAGCAGCACTGCCAGTATTATTGCGACAGTGTAAACCCACATAGGAGGGTTGCCCAGAATAAAATAAACTAAAAAACCAACGGTGAGCGTTAAAGCCACCGAAAACGCATAACTGACGAACATGGCTCCAAAATAAAAGCCGGGTTCGGGATCGAAATTCAAATTGCAAACAGGGCAGTTCGCATGCATTTTGTCGAACCCTTTGAGTTTGAAATTAGGATGAACAAACATTGCCCCTGACCTGCAACGGGGGCACTTACCTTCTACCAGGGCTTGCACTGCGGACTTTTTTGCCATTTGCTTTGCTGTTTTTATACCAGAAAAATGCGATTATCCCAAACAATAGGTAAGGTGTAGCAAATAAATACAAAATGCCGAAGTTAAGGCCGGCAGCCAGCCCGGCAGTTTCGCCATTGCTCATATTTGCCTCAAGCGTAGACCTGCACATGGCGCACTGAGCCCAGCTTGGTGAAACAAAAAACATAAAGACGAAAAGGAAAAAAATGGACTTCAACACGCCTCTCATGAGAAATTAATTTTTGGCGTTAATCCGCCGACTGTAAAACACCGATCGCCTCCCCTGGGTTCGGTCATCTGTAAAATGGGCTAATCATCAAATACACCACCACGCCACTTACCGATACAAAAAGCCAAATAGGAAATCCGTAACGAACAATTTTCCTATGGCGATCATATTGATTTGTAAGGCCAAAATATAACGCCATGAGTACAAAAGGTACCACCACTATCGACAGCCCTATGTGGCTGAGCAGCGTTACCAAATAAATCGTTCGCAAACTACCGAGGCTTGCACTTTCAGCATCCGATAGCACACCGTTGCCATCGGCATCGCCAAAAATTGCCGACGGCACAGAAGCATGGTAAACGATATATGATACCAAAAACAAAAACCCCAGACCAAACGCAGCCAGCATCACAGCCTTGTGGTAGGCAATCTTGTTCCGTTTAATAAAATACAGACCAAGCAACAATAACAAACTGGTGGAGGTGTTTATAGCAGCATTTAAGTGTGGCAAGAATTTCACCCAATCGCCTGTTTCCAGCCGGGCAGGCATAAATATCAGCAACGCTACGGCAAGCGGAACCACTATAGAAATAACCGTAATCACCCAAACGTAACCAGTTCTTTCCTCTATCGCTGCATTCATTTTTCTTCTGCTTGTACCTTCTGCAAAATTGCCACCTCAACTGTAAGTCTGTCTACGTCTTCCTTATCGGAGGGTACGTAAAACCCCCTGAGTTTCCCCTCGCGGTCTACCAACACCAGGCGACTTGCGGAAGCACTTGCCTTTATTTCGGCCAACGGCAGCAACAGCTGGCAGTCCTGCATTTCCCTAAGCCTATCGGCACAGGGAGTCATTACCAACCACTCTCTTTCGCCGGAAACACTTGCCTGGTTGTGCCAGAAAACACTATCTGTGGCCGGTGCAAAAGTAACGATCCTGAATGAAATAGAATCCGCTTTCTGCAAAAAGCGGCGTAATTCGTTTGCCTCCTGGTTCTGCGTTTTCTTATCGGATTCAGGAAAGTGCAGGAGGCTATTGGCACCTTTCAGCGGTAACATACGTTCGCTCACATTGACAGTACCACACCTGAGGGTGTCAATGCGGTAGCCGGGGTAGAACTCTCCACAGCCGTCAATCTCGACAGGTTCCTCCGGAAACACCGGAAGATCGTACCTGTTCTCGCCAAATGCTTGCAGAAAAAGATAAATCAGCACCGGAAAGATGAGCATCAGGCTCAGCAGCAAAAGCTTTGTGCTCTTCTTCATCGTTGTAGAAAAACCAAAACAAAACAGCATGCCGATAAAAATTCCGGCATGCTGTTTTGTGACATAATATTATGTATCAACCTATCTAACCAAAAGCGCCTCACCACCCTGGTACAGCAGCGCTATTATTAACCATACAATAAAAAGCATTGGCAGGAGAATGCTCCATATCAGCAACTTTTTCTCGTGAGCCAGGTGCATGAATTCCCCCACAATATAAAATGCCTTCACAATGGTAAGCGCAATGAAAATGAAAGTCTTCATCATTCCCGCATCAAGCGTAAAAGCAATGACAAACTCTATGGCCGTAATGACAAAAAGATAAAGCGCAATTTTGAGAAAGTGCCTGATCTTAGCCTTATCAACAGGTTGTACTACTACGTGAGACTCTTCGTGATGTTCAGCTGACATAATGTTATCAGTTATAATGTTTTAATGAAAGGTTAGATGAGATAGAAGAAGGTAAACACGAAAACCCAAACAAGGTCAACAAAGTGCCAGTAAAGGCCCACTTTTTCAACCATCTCATAATGGCCCACACGTTCCAGTTTACCCACAGTAGCCTGGTAAAATATCAGGAAGTTGAGGCACACGCCGCTAAACACGTGGAACCCGTGAAAACCAGTGATGAAAAAGAACAGCGCGGCAAAGTTAGACGGCCCGTATTGGTTCTGCGCCAGGTTGGCTCCGTAGAATATCGACCCATCAAGCATCCTCCCTCCTTCTTCTGTGCCATGGATGAAGTGAGACCACTCCCAAGCCTGGCATCCAAGGAAGGTAAGGCCACCCAAAATTGTCCAAAGCATCCATTTCTCAACACCCTTTCTATCCATTCTATGGCCGGCTTCAACCGCCAGTACCATGGTTACGCTACTCAATATGAGAATGAACGTCATGATACCAACAAATACAAGCGGAAGGCTCACGCCATGCAGAAACGGCACAGCTTCAAAAACCTTCTCAGGTACGGGCCAATACTCCTGTGAAAAAACAAAATCGCTCGCTGCTCCTTCATATGCCGGATGGCTGTACCGTATCATACCGTACGCTGTAAGAAAAGCAGAGAAGGTAAAGGCGTCTGACAAGAGGAAGATCCACATCATCAGCTTGCCGTAGCTCGCCTTCAGGGGTTCGTTCCCACCCATCCATAGGTCCTTTTGAGATTCGT
>CBFGTI010000060.1:0-30998 GCA_965651695.1 uncultured Imperialibacter sp.
AAAGTGGCTGGCCCGTGGCTGGTAAAATACCTGCGGGCAAGTTCGCCAAGTGCCTGCTCCGGTGGCATCAGCATTTTTTGGGGTACCCGCTCACTCAGCAGGGCGTAAGTCTGCTGTTTCCCCTGCGAAATACCACTGCACACTACCTGCTCCAGTTCGGCATAGAACATTATATGCGCCGATCTCTGCCCGGCTGTTGATATTCCGGCCTCTTCCAGCATTGCCATCAAGGCTTCTCTTGTAAGGTGCTGCCCCCTTCCCAGGGCTTGTTCAATGAGGCTGATGCACCGGTTGCAGGTGGCCGTATCCAGCTCGAGCTCTTTCCATCTTGTTTTCATGGCCGCCTTTAAGCGGGGAGCCGTAAGCCCGAGCATCCAGTAAACGTCGTCGGCCGATACCAGATGCCATGTAGGCCGCAGCAAATGGGTGCGCAGTATATGGCCTGCGTTAAAAGCTGCCGCGATATCCTGTTGGGTGGTGCCGGGCAATCGAACACCCACGGCCCAATTTGCCATGTTGAAGTCCTGGGCTTGCATGGCACCCATCCATTTTACTACTTCCCCGGGCGATTGAAAATTGGTTGCGGCTATTTGCTGGCTGAGTAAACGAAGGGAGGAAATTTCCGGTAAAGTCATAGCGAAATATAAGCAATTGGGCCGTTAACGCAACCGGCCCCCGCTACAGCTAACCGGCCATTAGTTCATATCTCCTGATGCTCCTTTTCCCATTTTTTTACAAAAGCGAGTGTTTCTTCGTCCGACAGGTTGGTAAAAAACTCATAGCCCTGCGATACCGCCTGAAAATGGTCGGGCTTGAGCAAGATCACCACCTCGTCGACCATCTTTTGCAGCACTTCTTCCATTTTTTCGCTGGCTACCGGTGCGGCTACTATTATTTTTTGAGCCCTCTTGTTTCGGCACATCTGAATGGCCGCAAAAAGTGTGGCGCCTGTGGCAATACCATCGTCAACTAATATCACATTCCGGCCGCTGATGTAAGGCAGAGGCCTACCCTGCCTGAACCTTTCAATCCTGCTTCTTATCTCCTCGCCCTCCTTTTCTTTTGCCTCCTCAATGTCGTTATGCCGCTTGCTGGCAATGTCGGCAATGTACAGGCTGCCATCTTCGGCCAGGGCACCCATGGCCGTTTCGGGTGCAAAGGGGTATCCGAGCTTTCGTGCTATAAGCAGGGAGTAGTCGGACTGAAGATGCCTGGCTACGTAATAGGCTGTTTCAGCGCCTCCCCTGGGAATACCCAGCACAAGTGCATTACTGCCTTTGTATTTGCCAAGGGCGTGTGCCAAGTGGTTTGCCGCATCTTTTCTGTCTCTGAACTTGTCCATATCCGGTTTGCCTGCTGCGGTTCGAATTGTGCGACCGTCTAAAACACGTCGCTGATCCGGTACGTGGTATTGTTGTAGGTAAAGGTATCGCCCTTTCGCTTACCTTCCATGGCAAGGTACAACGGGCTCTTTATGGAAAGGCCCACCATTTCCCGGCCATCTATCTGAAACTGCTCAATACTGGCCGACACGAAAAACATGCCTTTGTCTGTTTCCACGGCTGCTCCCAGCTTTACCTCGTCGCGGGTCAGATCTTCCGATTTCTTAAGCCGGTTAAGCAAATCCAGTTCTTCGTTGGCAAACTGTAGCTGTATATCAATGGCTTCCAGCTCGGGCATTACCTGCTCGTTGTAGGGCCGGCGAGCCATCGAGTTGTAGGCTTCGTAGTTCAGGCTTTCCTCTTCCTCACGGAGCTCACTAATTCTTGCGCTAAAATCGTCCACCACCGACTTATGCTTTTTGATGCTTTCCTCCAGCATTCTTTTTTTCAACTTCACCTTATCCATACTTCACATTTTTCGTTTTACAACCCCGTCACTGGGTTTTCTGATAGAACGCATTTTCCGGAAAGTAATTTTGCCATAGCCTGTAAGTTGTTGCCACTTCAACAGCCGTTGCATTCGCGCCTACCTCAGCATGTTTATTTGCAGCCGGGCCAATATGGGGCTTTCGGAGTCGATATGTACAATGGTGAGTTTTAGTGCAAAGTCCGAAAGCATCCAGGTTTTGTACACCATGTCTTCGTTGCACACGTATACCTCCCGGAAATGATCACTGACAGAAATACCGGCGTTCATGCACATTTTGCGGGTTTTCAGTATGGCATCAAGTATCTCTTCGGTAGACCCCAGTCCTTTTTCGGAAAGCCAGAAGTCGGGATACCTGATGCGTGAAGAGGAAACTCTTTCCCACTCTGAATCCAGAAGTTTCAGAAGCGGGTCGTCTTCTATTCTAATCGGAGTTAAGTCTATTTCTGTCATTGGTAAAGCTCTTTTAAATGCACAAATGCCTTTCGTTGCTCCTCGGTAAACGCTTTGGGTATGAGCACATGCACTTCGATCAGCATATCGCCGAATACCCCTTGCTTTCCATACACCGGCATACCTTTGCCCCGGGCCCTTAGCAGCGTGCCCGACTGGGTGCCCGCCGGTATGTTAAGGGCTATTTTGCCATCTACCGTTTCAATTTCCTTTTTTCCACCCATTACCGCGTCAAAAAAATCGATGGTCACCTTTTGTTTGAGGTGGTCGCCTTCGCGCACCAGCTTCGGATGCGGAAGCACAGAAAAAGTGATGTAAAGATCGCCGGGCTGCCCCCCGCTTAAAGCCTGGCCTTTACCAGGCAGCTTTATTTTGAGCCCATCGTAGGTGCCGGGCTTTATTTTGATCCGGAGCTTTTGGCCGTTTACCTCAAAAATCTTTTCGCCGCCGTGGTACGACTCTTCGAAAGTGAGTGGCATGGTAGCCTGCAGGTCGTTTCCGCGGAAGCCCCCTGCTTGTCTTCTTTTACCATTGGTTGCCCGCCCACGCCCGGCGCCCGGCCCACCACCGGAGAAATATTGGCCGAAAATGTTCGAGAAGTCCTCGTTATCAAACAGGTCTTCCATATTGCCTTCGTAGTAGAACTGGCCGCCTGCCCCGGGCTGTCCGCCAAAAGGATTTCCGGCAAACCCTCCGGCCCTGCCTCCCGCCCCATACCGGGCGTATTGTTTCTCTTGCTGCTCGTATTGTTCGGCATGCTGCCAATTGCTGCCGTATTTATCGTACTTCTTCCGCTTTTCAGGGTCGCTCAGCACCTCGTGGGCCTGGCTAATCTCTTTGAATTTGTCTTCAGCTGCCTTGTCGCCGGGGTTTTTGTCGGGATGATATTTTACCGCCAGCTTGCGGTAAGCCTTCTTAATGTCTGCAGCAGAGGCATTTTTTGCTACTCCTAATACCTGGTAATAATCGGCTGCCATTGTTGTGTTTCAGGTTTATATTTTGAGTGACTTTGTTTGAATAAACACTTAGCTTTTAAACGTTCGCAGACGTTGTATTTGTTCATCTAAATGTCACAATAAAAAGGGCTAAGCGTGATGACATTCCTCATCGCCTGCACTGATTCTGCTGCTCTCCTGGTCGGTTGCCAATGCTACCGGCACACCCGAATGTCGCTTTTGCTGTAGCCGAATGGAAGCACATCGCCAATTCTATAGCTGCAGCATTTTAGGAGGAGTGGCCTTACTCAATCATTTGTAGAAAAAATCGCAAAACCGATCACCAGCGCAGCCGCCTTTCCTACCGGTGTATTGTTATTGTTATCGCATGTAATCCACTCGTAACCAGCCAACTGCCACTTAAAGCACAAGAAAAACGTCTATATATCAACCACCTCTCTAATACCACACGCACTCAAACCTTGCCGGCAGCAATTGCTGCATTTCGCTAACAACACAGCTATGTCTTCAAAGTCCAGGATAATAAAACCGGCCTTAGCAGCCTGTATGCTTTTACTTCCCTGCCTCGCATTGAAAGCACAGGAGAATCTCCCGCGGGCAGAATTTGAGCCTGCGGTAATTACCGGACAACCGGGCTATCTCTGCTCAAATTGCGATGGCGAATATGCAAGAGTGGGGCCAGAAGATGAGGTTGCTCAGAAGCAGTACGAACAAAGGAAGACCTTGCAGGCAGAAATGGAGTTGTATCCGGTGCCTGCCGTAAGTGAGTTGACCATAAAAGCACCTGACAACCTTAAAGGCAAAACTGATCTCGTGCTGTTCAACACCAACGGGCGGGCATTTTACCATCAAAGCGTAACTGCCGAGTCGCTGAAAGATTTTAAAATGGACCTGGATAAAATAAATCTGAGTAGCGGCGTTTACTATATACGATTAGTTAATAACGGGAACACCATAACCAGAAGGTTTATAAAACATTAGTTAAGAATAGAGGTTTAATTCTGTTTTCGAAAAAGGTACTGGGTGATACAGCAGGGTGCCTTTTTCTTTTTTATGCTGTTTACCACCAAATGAATTGCGTATGAGCAAAAAACCCTTTGAACCCGGCAGAGAGCCAATACCGGCACCGGGAGAAATTCCGGAGATTGAACCGGAAAAGGAGCCGTATACCCGGCCACAACCTCAACGCGATCCTGAAATAATCCCTTGGGACCCACAGGAAGACCCGGATACAATTGAGCCGCCGGAAGAAATGCCTCCGCAGCCTGCTCCTGAGCGATAAATGGCAATCCTGATTCTTCAGTCCAAAAAAAGTGCGCCTGGTACGGCAACTCACCTCCGGCGCCCTCGTAAATGGTGGTATTGAATGACCAATCCCTTACCACTCTCATGGGCAAAACACATCAGTACAACACATCACTCTCGTGGACAGGCAATACAGGCAAAGGTACCAGCGGATACCGCGACTATGAAAGAAGCCATACCGTTGCCATCCACCAAAAGGCGGATATCCTCATGTCGTCCGACCCGTCGTTTCGGGGCGACAAAAGCAAACACAACCCAGAGGAGCTATTGGTAGCCTCCCTCTCGTCGTGCCACATGCTGTGGTACCTCCACCTCTGTTCAGATGCCGGCATTGTTGTTACCAGCTACCAGGACGCCGCCACCGGAACCATGGAAGAAAACCCCGATGGCAGCGGCCAATTTACGGAAGTGGTGCTGCATCCCGTTGTGGAACTTACCGATGCCGCCAAAGCTGGTCTGGCCAGAGAGCTTCACCACAAGGTCAGTCAAATGTGCTTCATAGCCCGGTCGTGCAACTTTCCGGTAAAGCACGAACCACTTATAAAAGTCGGCTGAGAAAAAATCTTGCTCAACTCTTGGAGATTTGAGATAAATGTTTTGAAATTTACGTAAGTACTTACGTAAATAGTTATGAGTATTTTTGAAAGAACAGGGAAAATGGCCCTGGGGAGCCGGTTAAGGAAGCTAAGCGATACCGTAACGGAAAACGCCACCAAGCTTTACGCCTTGTACGGGGTAGCCATTGAACCGCGGTGGTTCCCCGTTTTTTTTATGCTTAGCCAAAACGAAAAGATGGGAATTACGGAAATAGCAGACGAAATCGACCAAACTCACGCTTCCGTAAGCCAGGTGGTAAAGCAAATGAAAAAGAAGGGACTGATAACCGAAGTAAAGGATAAGAAAGACGGGCGTCGGAGCGTAGTGGCGCTTAGTGCGAAGGGCAGAGAGATTGTTCCAAAAATTTCCGACCAGTATGTAGACGTGGGCAATGCTATTGAAGAATTGATGAATGAGATGCAGTATGACCTCTGGAAGGCCATGGAAGAAATGGAGTACCTGCTGCAGCAAAAAAGCCTCTACGAGCGGGTGATCGCCAAACGCAAAGAACGGGAAGCCGCCAGGGTGATTATTATTGAATATACCCCTGCTCACCAGCCTGTGTTTAAAGCCCTCAATGTAGAATGGATAGAAACCTATTTTCGACTCGAGGAGAAAGACCTGCTCACCCTGGATAACCCGGACGAATACATCATTAAAAAGGGCGGACACATACTGCTTGCCGAATATGATGGCGAAATTGTAGGCACATGTGCATTGCTGAGGCTCGACGACGACACGGTAGAGCTTGCAAAGATGGCCGTAAGCCCGAAAGCACAGGGAAAGTCCATCGGGTGGCTGCTGGGGCTGGCTTCGATTGAAAAGGCAAAAAAGATGGGGGCTAAAAGCCTGTTTTTGGAAAGCAACACCCGGCTTACTCCAGCCATTACCTTATACAGGAAACTGGGCTTCGTAAAAGTAACAGGCAAACCCTCGCCTTACGAAAGATCGAACATACAGATGGAGTTGATGCTGTAATTTTTTTATGTTGATGTAACAATTCGCCGGTATCTGCATCAAAGAGCGAAAACCAACAGGAACGTGGGTTGCATTGTGTGCCGGCTGCGGAAGTAAGCAACATGACAAACAACAAAGCACTTTTCGAGTCGCTTCATCTGCAGTACCACCCCATGGTGCTGCAGATGTGCCTGGGCTATGTAAAGGGCGACGTGCCGCTGGCCCACGACCTGGCGCAGGAGGTGTTTGTCAACGTTTGGAATGCGCTTGGGAAATTCCGAAATCAATCATCACACAAAACCTGGATATACCGGATTACCGTGAACACCTGCCTTCAGCATCTGCGGAAGGAAAAAAACAGACAGACGGTCGCCGTTAGCAGTGTTGCAAACTTACCCCACATAGAGCCGGCAACCGATACTGCGCACCAGTCGCTGTATCATGCGATCGGCCAGTTGAATGAAGTTGACAGAATTGTGATCATGATGGTGCTGGATGAACTGGACTATGCCGAAATAGCAGAAGTAACAGGAATAAGCCCTTTAAACCTTCGGGTGAGAATTCATAGGATAAAACAGAAACTCAAAAAATTGCTTGAACATGAACAGCGACCTTGACCATATAAAAAGAAGCTGGCAATCGGCAAAAACGAATCTGAAAGCTGCCACCGCGCCAGTAGAAAGTATTATTTCGGAGGCAGAGAAAAAGAAACGGCGGTCTGTCTATTTCCAGTACGGCAACATTGCCATACTCACCGCCACGCTCGGTATGATCACTGCATTTTTTTACTTTGTCGCGCCTGTACAGGACACGATGAGTCTCGCCGGCAAATGGCTGATGATCGGTGGCCTGGCAGTGCGCATCGTCATCGAAGTGTTCAGCATTTTCAAATCTGCACAGGTAGACCTGGCCGACGCCGCGCTGCAATCAGTTGATTCCGCCCTTCACTATTACAAATTCCGAAAGCGAATCCATGGGTCTGTCACCTTCACCATTGTGGCGCTTTACACCTTGGGGTTTTATATCCTTACACCGGAATTTAGCAGATACATTGAATTGCCCTGGCTGATCTTGTTTGATCTCTCATACATTTTTGGTGCGGTTTTCCTGGTGTGGCAGATACGAAAAGGCATTCGGAGGGAAATGAGGGAACTTGAGGAGATGGTGGTGCTGAAAAAAGAACTCGCAGGGGAATGAAATCGTTCATTCGTAGTTTGCTCTTCGGTTGTCGTAGCCGTATCGAACCAGCTCCAAATGCTTCGATCCTTTACTCCACCACCTCCTGCAACTTCACATAGGCACCTCTCAGCTGCTCATTTATTCTGAGCTGGCAGGCCAGCCGGCTGTTGGGCAAGGCATTTGGCAGCGTGTCCAGCATATCCAGCTCCGCATCACGTGGCTCTTCCAGTTGTTCCAGTCCTTCTTCCACCGAAATGTGGCAGCTGGCACAAAGCGCCATACCGCCACAGGTACCAAGCACCGGGTAGTCCGATGCCTTCAGTGCCTCCATCAGGTTGAGGTTCATGTCGCCCGGCACCTCAATTTCCTGCACGGCACCGCCCCGGTCTTCTACCTTAAATTTGATCAAATCCATCTGCTATTTTTTCTAAAAAAGTAAGTGCTTTATAGGGGCGTAATGCCATTCACCGTGGTGTACTTAAAGCTAAGCTTTTGGTCGGGGTGAACGTACTTGAAAGCGCTCTGCGCCATGAGTGCCGCCTCATGAAACCCGCACAAGATCAGCTTCAGTTTACCCGGGTAGGTATTGATGTCGCCAATAGCGTAAATGCCGGGCACATTGGTACTGTAGTCCTCTGTGTTTACCACCACCGCACTCTTGTCAATGCCAAGGTTCCATTCGGCAATAGGGCCCAGCTTCGGGCTCAGGCCAAACAAAGGTATGAGATGGTCGGCCTCCAGCGAGCTGATGTTCTTGCTGTCGTCTACCACGTGCACTGCCTGCAACACGCCGTTGCCATCGAGGCTATGGAGGTTGGTATTGAGCAGCAGCCTGATTTTCTTCTTGTCGGCCAGCTCCATCACCTTGTCGACGGAGTCGGGCGCACCGCGGAAGCTCTGGTTGCGGTGAATGAGCGTTACTTCTTTGGCCAGCTCGGCGAGGTAAATTGTCCAGTCGAGTGCCGAGTCGCCTCCACCGGCAATCACCAGCCGCTTGTCTCTGAACTTCTCAGGATCCTTAACCATATAGTGCACACCTTTGCCTTCAAAGCGCTCCAGGTTTTCTATCACCGGCTTGCGGGGCTCAAAGCTTCCCAGCCCGGCGGCTATTACCACGGCACCCGCATGTACCTCAGTCCCGTCGGATGTTGTAAGCACAAAGCTGCCGTCGTCCTGCTTCACAAGGCCGTCTACTCTTTCGCCCAGGGTAAAAGTTGGCTTAAAAGGCTCGATCTGCTTCATCAGGTTATCTACCAGCTCCTGTGCCTTCACCTCCGGAAAACCGGGGATGTCGTAAATCGGCTTTTTAGGGTAAATCTCCGAAAGCTGCCCCCCTACCTGAGGCAGTGCGTCCACCAGGTGGCATTTCATTTTCAGAAGTCCCGCTTCAAATACGGCAAAAAGTCCCACAGGGCCAGCCCCGATGATGCAAATGTCTGTATGTATCATATTTAGTGTATCAACATTTAGTGCAACAAATATTTTATACGTTTTATTCTTTACTTAGGTTCATCAATTTCGCAAAGTTTCTGCGCTTTTCGGGAAGCGGTCGTTATTTCAGGTTCTCGTAAATCTTGCTCAGTATCCGGTTAAATTCCTGAAAGTCTTCCTCTCCCAGGCCCTCCCACGCCTTCAGGCGAATGGACCTGATCTGGCTTTTGCTGGCGTTCACTTTTTCCTTACCGGCACCGGTAAGCTTCAGTACCGATACACGCCGGTCGGCTGCGTCCTGCACCCTTTCCACCAGTCCTTTACTGCAGAGTATGTCCACAATCCTGGTTACAGTGGGCATATCTTTATACATCAGTTTTGCCAGTTCTTTGTGACTCAACTCCTCATTTTCATTCGTAAGCTTCATTACCAGCCACTGGTCCACTGTCATATCGAGCCCAAGTTCTTTGAACCGTTTTTGCGCATACCACTTCACCTTACGGGCGGTGCGGTCGAGCAGTAATGAGTATTGATTGTAGGGCTCTTTCAATGTATTTAGTTAGCACAACAACTAAAGTAGAGGTTTGTTTCGAACTGACCAAGGTCATGATGCGTTTTTTCTTTCATTTGCATAAATTGACGTCTCAACTCACCTTGTTTATGAAGTTTGCTGCCGTCTTACCACATTTTCTGCAGTTGGCCGTGCTAACCGCCTGCACCACACCCTCGGTAAATAATTCGGACACAACGGTTCAACTACACTTAACCACACCAGACGGGAGTGTGCTGGTCGAACAGCAGGATTCTACCCTGACATTTTCAAACATTAGCCCTTCACAAGTAACTGTTGAGGTAGATACTTCGCAAGTTTTTCAAATCATCGACGGCTTCGGCTACACCCTTACTGGCGGCAGTGCCATTCTAATAAACCAAATGGCTGATGCCGACAAAATTGCCCTTCTGAACGAATTGTTTACAACCGAAGATGGCGGGATTGGCGTTAGCTATTTGCGCATAAGCCTTGGCGCCTCCGACCTCAGCGATCACGTGTTTTCGTACAACGACCTGCCGGAAGGCCAAACCGATACCAGCATGCAGCACTTCACCATAGAAGAGGAGCAAAAGGACCTGCTGCCGGTGCTAAAGGAAATACTGGCCATTTCGCCCGAACTGAAAATTATGGCTTCGCCGTGGTCCCCTCCGGTGTGGATGAAAACCAACGGCAGCTCGAAAGGCGGTAGCCTGAAACCGGAATTTTATGATGCGTACGCCCGCTATTTCGTGCGGTACATCGAGGCCATGGCTGCTGAAGGTGTAAAAATACATGCTGTCACTATCCAAAACGAGCCGCTGCACCCTGGCAACAATCCTAGCCTGTATATGCTGCCCGAAGAGCAGGCTTCATTCATAAAAAACAGCCTCGGACCGGCATTCGCAAGGGCAGGCATCGACACAAAAATATTGGTGTACGATCACAACGCCGACCGGCCAGACTACCCAATTGCTGTGATGGATGACCCCGGGGCCAATAAGTTTATTTACGGCTCGGCTTTTCACCTGTATGGCGGCGAAATTGAAGCGCTTGATTCAGTGCACAATGCCCACCCCGATAAGCACATCTATTTTACGGAGCAGTGGGTAGGCGCCCCCGGTAACTTTGCAGGAGACTTCGGCTGGCACATTAAAAACCTGGTGATCGGCGCCTCCCGCCACTGGAGCCGCACGGTGCTGGAGTGGAACCTCGCCGCCGATAGCAACCAAAACCCACATACGGAGGGAGGCTGCACCCAATGCCTCGGTGCGGTCACGATCGACAATGGAAAAGTAACAGCGCGCAATCCGGCCTACTACATTATAGCGCAAATCGCCCGGTTTGTGCCGCCCGGCTCGGTGCGGATTGCCTCTACTCTGCCAGGTACCCTGCACAACGTGGCTTTTAAAACACCGGCAGGCAGGCTCGCGCTCATTGTGCAGAATGAAGGTGACACCCCGCAGCCATTTTCGATTGCCTGTGGCGGACAGAATTTGACAACAGCCTTACCAGCGGGTGCGGTGGGTACCTATGTGTGGTAAGTTGTTTATCTCCATTACAAAAAAAAATGGCAACCCTATTATTAAGCCGACGCACGTTAAACCTTATAGCAACTATAAAGATGTAACATAAAGATATGGAAGGAGTCGACTGGAATGGGTCCTCTAAAGAATAAGGGATGCTTATGGTGCATTTGCTTCCTCCTTGCCGCATGGCCTGCCCTTGCGCAGGAGCCCGACTCAATTGTGCATGCCAAAGACACTACCAGCTTGCTGAAGGAAGGTTTGAAAAAGCTGAGCGAGACCCTTACAGCCGAGACATTTACCGATAGCCTGCCGCAGAGAAAAAGCGAGGATATACTGAAGCCTTATCAGGGAAAAATTATCCGCAATATCTACATCAATCACATCGGTTTTAACAAGTCCATTTACTCCCCCGAAAAAAACATAGCGACCTGGGCGGCAAAGGCGGCTGACTATATCCATACCGATACCCGCCCCGAAATAGTGAGACAACATCTTTTTTTTAAAGAAGGAAAGCCACTGAACCCCTACCAACTGGCGGATAACGAGCGCTACCTGCGCAGCCTCAACTTTATCCTCGATTCCCGCATTGTGGCAGATTCGATTGAGGGCACCGACTCGGTAGACGTGCGCATAATTACCAGAGATGTATTTAGCATTGGCGGCCGCCTTAACCCCGATCCCACGTACTTTATCGGTGGCTTGTACGATGCCAACTTCCTGGGCATGGCGCAGCGGGTTGGCATAACCACGTTGTTTATTCCCACGAGGTCGCCCCGGACGGGCGTAAATATGTATTATCAAAAATCGAGTGTGTTTGGCAGTTTGGCCAGTGCTACTGTTGGATATACCGAACTCAACAATGCCAGTAGCTATGGGGGTGAAAACGAATACGCCTGGTACTTTATGCTCGACCGGCCGCTCGTGTCGCCATACGCACGCTTTGCCGGTGGCGCCGAATTAAGCCATAACTGGTCGATTAATGTGCGAAACAGTTCCGATTCGGTTTTTTTAGACTACCGCTACAATGTGCTCGACTTGTGGGGTGGTTACAACATCGGCGTAAGTCAGAATATGAATAACCGGGCACGGCATTTTACAGCCATCCGCTACTTCAACCAAAATTATACCCGCCAGCCCTTTCAGCCTTATGCGCTGGACTTTCCCGTTTACAACGACCGCCAAATGATACTGGGATCGGTGAGTTTTTATAAGCAGAATTTTTTCAAAACAAAGTATGTGTTTGGATTCGGTCGCACTGAAGACGTTCCCTATGGCACCAACTTCACAGTAACCGGTGGGTGGACAAAAGAATTGGGGCTACAGCGGCCATATTTTTCAGCCGACCTCACCAAATCCTTCTTCGTGTCGGAAGGGCATTCGTACACTATTAGGGCTGCCGCCGGAGGCTACTGGGAAGATACCGGGAGCGAGGATTTCATTTTTCTTGCATCCGGTTCGTTTTTGAGCAAATTGATCGGCTATGAAAGAGTAAAAGTACGCCACTCTTTCACCGCAGGTTACGCAGAAATAATTAACCACAAGCACCTGTTTCTCCTCAACCTCAACAATCAGCTGCGTAGCTTCCGGCCCGACAGCTTATTTGGCTTCCGGCGGTATCACGCCATTTTTGAAAGTACTTTTTTTACCACCTGGAGCCTCGTGGGCTTTCGGTTTGCACCCTTTACGTCGGTAGAGGCGGGCGTACTTCGGCAGACGCTTGATGGAAAGTACCGCAACAAATTGTACCCCGGCTTCAGTGCAGGTATACGTACAAGAAATGAAAACCTTACATTTGGAACGGTAGAAGCCAGGGTGCACTACTTCCCGATAAATGTGCCCGGTGTTAGCAAGCTGGAGGTGAAATTAAGGGCAAATCTTAGCTACAGATTTTTAAACCAGTTTGCGAAAGCGCCGGCGCTTCTCATTTATAACTAGGAGGCGCTCCGGGTAAACCCGGTATAACATGTTTATATAGCAATGAAGAATGTCGGTCGACTAACTTTTACTTCCCGCTTTGCGCGCCGCACGCCCGGCATATTTATTACACTCTTTATTTTGCTGGGGCATCTGCTATCGGCCGAAAACAATCCGTTTCAGGGCTTTATCGAAAACAAGGGGCAGTGGCACGAATCGGTAAAATACAGAAAAGCGGTTCCCAACGGATTTTTGTTTATGGAGGCACAAGGCTGGTCCTACTATCTCAGCTCCGGGAGCGGGAAGCACGCCCATGCATCTGCGGAAGATTTCTGCACCGACTACCAAAGAAGTGAAAGTGCCGAAGCTGACTTTTCGCAGGTGATCAATGTAGAATTTCGGGGAAGTAACGTGGGGGGTGGCATTAACCCGTCTCAGGCACAATCGTATTACCACAACTTCTTTCTGGGGGAACAAGAACAGTGGGCTCCGGGTGCAAGCGAATACCAGGAGCTTTGGTATTGCGACCTTTATGATAAGGTTGACTTAAAAGTAACCGCGGGCACATCGTCTTTTAAATACGATGCTGTGATATATCCGGGTGGAGACCCTACTACCATAGCCATGGATTGGAAAGGAGCCGGCGATGTATACTTGCTGGAAGGCAAACTGATAGTCGAGACAGCCTTTGGCCAGCTGATTGAACAAAAACCCTTTTCTTATCAAATAATAGAAGGTGACACGGTTGAAGTTGCCAGCAGGTTTAAAGTGACCAGGCGGCAGGTGTCGTTCGAATTTCCGGACGGCTACGATGCTGCCCACGCCCTTGTTGTTGACCCACTGCTCATTTTCAGTACCTATAGCGGCTCTACGGCAGACAATTGGGGCAATACGGCCTGCTTCGACCGGCAGGGGAATACCTACGCCGGAGGAATTATCTTCGGCGCCAGCACCGGAAAGTTCAAACCCGGGCCGGGAGTGTTTCAGCAAACCTTCGAAGGCAAGTTTGACGTGGTGCTGATGAAGTTTGACTCCACAGGCTCCGACTTGCTGTTTGCCACCTACCTGGGAGGAGAGTTTGCCGAATCTCCAGTTAGCTTGATTGTGAACAGTGAAGACGACCTGGTAGTGTTGGGCATCACCTCATCGTTAGATTTTCCCGTAACCGCCGGAGCATGGGATACCAGCTTTAACGGCGGCGATCTAATCAACCCATTTGCCGGCATTTCCAACAATACGATTACAGAATATACGAATGGCACCGATATTTTCGTCAGCGTTTTAAGTCCCGATGGGATGTTGCTAAAAGCCTCTACTTTCCTGGGCGGAAGTGGCAACGATGGTATACTACCTCTTTTCGGAGATCTAACCCTCAACTATGGCGATCAGTTGCGGGGCGAGGTAAACATCGACGAGAGCGACAACATCTACATTGCAAGCAGCACCACTTCAGCCGACATTCCTCTTGAAAATGCACTATTCCCCTACTATGGTGGTGATTCGGATGCGCTGCTTGTAAAAATGAACAAGAACCTGACGGCCATGCTGTGGGGCACATTCGCTGGCGGAGATGCCACCGACGCTTTTTTTAGTGTAAAGCCCGACGGGAAAGGTGGCGTATACGCAGCAGGTGGCACCAGCAGCCTGGCTTTTCCATTTGTTCGCAATGGCTGGCAACCCCTCAATGTCGGGGAAGTGGATGGTTATATCATTCATGTGAACGAAACCCCACTCTCGGTGGATGCCTCAACGCTCATGGGGTCCTCCAAAAAAGATCAGGTATATTTCATCGATCTGGATACAGAGGGCAATGTTTACGCCGTTGGGCAAACAAAAGGCCAGTATCCGCTCGTTGGCAATGTTTACCGGAACCCCGGCAGCGGTCAGTTTCTGCATAAATTTAGCCCGGATCTTAAAAATACCATTTGGTCCACAGTGTTCGGTTCCGGTACGCTGCCAAGCAACATATCGCCCACCGCTTTCCTGGTTAGCAATTGCAACAAGATCTACATCAGCGGCTGGGGCGGAGGCGGCCAAATAAATCAGAGTCCGGCATATGGGCAGGGTAACACCTTTGGTTTGCCAACTACAAGTGATGCATTTCAAACTACTACAGATGGGCAAGATTTTTACCTGATGGTACTCAAACCCGACGCCGAAGACCTGCTCTATGCTACCTATTTCGGCTCCACAGAAACTGTAGACCATGTAGACGGCGGCACCAGCCGGTTCGATAAAAGAGGCGTAGTATACCATGCCGTATGCGCCGACTGCGAAGGCAACTCTATGTATCCGGCTACTGAAAACGCATGGTCAGAAACTAACAACTCAGCCCGGTGCAACCTCGCTGTCTTCAAGTTCGATCTTTCTACCCTCGCCGCCAATTTTGCTACCAACACACCTGAAAAGGACAGCCCCGATATAAGAGAAGGTTGTGCTCCGTTCACCTTTCTGTTTGAAAACACCAGCGTAGGCGGCGAAGAACACTTTTGGAGCCTCGGCGATGGCACTACTTCTACCAACCCAGATACCGTGATCCATACCTATGCGCAGCCGGGGACTTACGAGGTTACACTACGGATAACAGATCCGAATACCTGCATAAGCGAAGACGTAATAAGAAAAACAGTAATTATTAAACAAGGCACATATACCCTCTCCCCCTCCGCCACCATCTGCCACGGCGACCAGCTCCAACTGCAGGCCACCGGCGGAACAGAGTATGTCTGGCAGCCCGCCAGGGGGCTGAGTGCGAACAATGTGGCCAATCCCGTGGCGAGCCCTACAGAAACTACCACTTATTTTGTGACGATTACCAACGATGAAAATGGCTGCACTTTCGAGGACTCCCTGACTATTTCCGTACTGCCCGAGCTTAGTGTCGCATCAGAAATAAAAGCCAGGTACAGCTGTGCCGGCGTGTCGGAATACGAATTCTCAGGTAGCGTTTCCGGGGCCGACAATGCCTACTGGGATTTTGGCGATGGCACAACCTCCACTGAGCTACATACCACACACATCTATGCCGAAGGCCAATTCACTGCGCAGCTTATAGGCGGTAACGCCTTGTGCCAGGAAATAGCAGAAGCAACGGTGGGCTCGCAGAACCTCTTTGTACCCAATGCCTTTTCGCCAAATGGAGACCAGGTGAACGACCGGTTTGAAATAAACTGGCTGCAACCGGTACCATTAAAGGTGCTCGACAGGTCGGGCAACCTGATTTATGCCAATGCCAACTACACCAATCAATGGGACGGCGGCCAACTACCGGCTGGCATGTACTTTTATGAGATCACCCTGCCCGACCAAACTCTTTGCAACGGATGGGTTCATTTGATGCGTTGAAGTGCTTTGGTTGATGGGTGTTTAAGTGTTTAGGTTGTAACTTCAACGCGAAACCTACATACCCAACCTGGACGCACCAGAATTAAAACGGTTAATTAAGAGACAAGCCCAGCCTGCCGGAGCCGTCCAGCCGCAGCTCAACCTCCATGGGTATTCCCGTGCTTAGCTGGTCGTAAATAGCCATTACATTCCCCGAGGCATTCCGTACGTACCAGGTGGAGCTGTTGGTTAAGTAGCGGACGCTACTGGAGGGCACCCACAAGCGAGACGCTTGCGGTATGGAGGTGAGCGTTTATGTTGGTTGTGGCAGTTAACCTAAACACCAAGGCACATAGAAACTTAAACTCCCCAAAGCTAAAAAACCTCCTCGTACACCACCCCGGCCGGACCGGAAAGCTTCACATCGTTTACTTCGCCGGCGCCTTCAAATGCAAACCGAAGGCCAATAATATCGCCGATGGTTTGCGAAACCGCCTCAGAAAATATCATTTCATCATTAAGCATCACCTCAAATTTGTTGTTGGCAACGCCGAACTTCAGCCGCTCAAATTCCGCGAACTCGCACCCAAATGCACTTAAATCAGCCTGCTTACCATCAACCCACCGGCTGCCGGTTAGCATCCCAACGTCGGAAATACAGCCCTTGTCGGTCAGCGGCACAATTACGGCACTTACACTCCCAAGCACGTAAACAGCCACCTTGCGGCAAACCGCTTCTTCCGTAGCAGAAGTATTTCTAAGCTTTGCCTCAAATGAAAAATTATCTCCCGTTAGTCCGTCAAATTCCTTCACATAGTGAAAGGTGCTCCAGGTATTATTGAAAACCGATGCCCCGGTTTTCTCAGCAAACAATTTGGGCGTGATACCCAGGGTGCCTCCCCTCTTGATTTCTTTTTCGTGAAGGTAAGCTGGAACGGGAGCCAAATCGATCATGCCCTTCCATCCCTTCGTTTTGATAAAGACTACATCCTCCGCCTTTACCTGACCGTCTACAATTAGCTTAGAAGCAAAGTAGCCAGGGTAGTAATATATAGATGTATGATAGCTGCCCTTCGCATCCACCTTTTCCCTGCGCTCAGGGTCCCAGTTTTGCTGAATATACACCTGGTCGGAATTATACATAGAAGCATCGTAGTGAAACACAACCGAATTGGGAAGGTCGTCGGAAGTCTTGTGACTCGTAAACAACGGTTTCAAGTCCTCGTTGTCCAATGCAGCATTGTTTTGCGGGTAACTTGAAACCGGTTCCTTGCCAGGGATGAGCAGAAACGAAAGCAGCACAAGTATCACCAGCACAACGGGAGTTACTACAAGCACGGCCCGCGGCATCCGATTTTTTCTTCCCGCTGATGCTATACGCCTGTCGCCGGCTTCCAATACCTGTTGGCTGTTGTCAATTATGGCATACCTCGCCCGGAAATTACGCCAATTTTCGTAGCCCATGTATTTTGCCAGCGCATTCAGCGTTGCCGCATTGGGCGAGCTTTCGTACCGCACCTTACCCCAAATTCTCTTCAGCGTGGTTACACTTAGTCTCACCTGGGTCTTTTCAAATATCTTCTCGCTCAATAGCTCAAAATCCTGGCTCGTCCACTGTTCGCTGTTCCCCCACTGCAGTTTGTCTTCGATACGTTTCCGGCAAATTTGAATGAGCTTTTCCATAGGTTTTAAAAATACTGCTTTATACGTAAAAACGCACCAAGTGGCTGCGCCTGCATTTGAATGAACTTGAACAGCGCTTGAACGGGCCTTTTCACCTGCCTTTTCAACTTTTGAAACAAACAAAAAAACTCACGAGTATGAAAAGAGCAAATCAGATGATCGTTCTCCTTTTGGCCCTTACATCGGCAATTGTTTGCAAGGGGCAAACTTACAACCTTCAGCAGTTGCTTGCCAAAAATGAAGTGACGGTAGAGGGCGGCAAGGCAGTTTCGTTCGACGGCAGAAGCGGCGCTATTTCACTGCAGGCAAAAGAAGACGGCTGCATCGTATGGCTCAACGAGGTCGTTTTTAGCGAAGGCACGATTGAGGTAGACATTAAAGGGAAAGATGCAATGGGCCAGAATTTCGTTGGTATTGCCTTCCACGGCATCGACGGCGAAACGAACGATGTGGTGTATTTCAGGCCGTTCAATTTTAAAGCAGCGGAGCAAATCCGGCGCAGTCACTCGGTGCAATACGTGAGCCATCCGCAGCACGACTGGAAAACCCTGCGGGATGCCTTTCCCGGTAAATACGAAAGTGAAATAACGTCGCCCCCCGACCCCAACGAGTGGTTCCACGCCCGTATCGAAGTAAAAGGTGATCAAATCATTGTATATATTAACGATGCCTCTGCCCCTTCGCTACAGGTTACAAAGCTCAATTCAAGAAAGGAAGGCAAAGTAGGCGTATGGGCCGGTTACCTCACAAGCGCCGACTTCGCCAAACTTACCATCAGGAAAGAATAGCCAGCTGCCGCATTTAGTAAGCTAAAAGTATAGCACTCAGGAGTGTTTTTATTCTGCGGAAGTCGCATGTATATCAGGTATTTACGTTGTATCTGGTATACACGACGCTACAATGAAAAAAACATTCCTGACTATATTTCTCTCGCTTCTGATGATAGCTGCCTTCGCACAAACTGTTCACTATGGCAATAATCCGGACGCCGGCGACTACGTACTGGTAAACGACGCCCGCATTTATTATGAAGTGTACGGCTCGGGCGATCCGGTTTTGCTGCTGCACGGTGGTTTGTTTGGCTATATCGACGAATACGAAGAGCTCATTCCGGTGCTGAGCAAACACTTCCAGGTGATAGCCGTGGCCTTGCGCGGTCATGGCAAATCCGAAATCGGTACGCAGCCCATTACCTACTCTATGCTTGCCGAGGATGCGCACGCTGTGCTGAGAAAAGTGACCAAAAAGCAGGCTATAGTGGTGGGCTTTAATACCGGCGCCATCACCGGCATGTGGCTGAATGCCGAGTATCCGGAGCGGGTGAAAAAGCTTGTGTTTATTGGCGGCATGCTCACCAAAGACCAGTACAAGCCCAACGCCATGAACAGCTTTGCAGGCAAAAGTGGCGACTACTGGGAGGAGAACATGCCCGATTTTGTAAATGCCCGCAAAGCACTAATGCCAGAGCCCGAAAGATGGGACGATTTTGTAGAAAAACTAAACTACATATGGGACCCCATGGTGTACGTAAGCCCTTCGCAGGTAATGAACATTATGAACCCCGTGATGATTGTGATAGGCGACAGAGACCAGTACAGCAGTGTGCTTTCGGCCATTCAAACCTACGAAATGCTGCCCAACGCACGCATTGCCGTGGTGCCCAATTCAGACCACGTGGTATTTTACTATCAGCCCGAAATAGTGGAAAACATTCTGATGTCGTTTGTAACGGAATAGCCGACTGGCGAACCGACTGGCGAACCGATTGGCGAACCGACTGGCGAACCGATTGCCGGCGCCACAAAGCTGCTATGACTTTCGAGGCCGGTGCTAAATATTACCTGGAAAAAACTATTTTTAGGCCATTCATTTATTCGCATGGCTATTTCTTTTACCACCCCGTCTTCTACAGCTGAGCTGCAGCAAATGCTTGCGCTGCAACAGCTAAACCTGCCCCATCGGTCAAGTGCCGAAAAAATAGCGCAGCAGGGTTTCGTAACCGTGCAACACTCCCTGGCGCTGCTCGAAAAAATGAATAACGCAGCCCGGCATGTAATTGCTAAAGACGGGGACAAAGTAGTTGGTTATGCCCTGGTGATGCTGCCGTCGTTTCAAGACATGGTACCGGTTTTAAAACCGATGTTTCGCAAGCTGGAAACACTCAGCTACTTCGATACGCCGCTCGATTCGCTAAAGTATTATGTGATGGGGCAAATCTGCATCGCTGAAGATTATCGCGGACAGGGCATTTTTCAGGGGCTGTACGAAAAGCACAAAGAGCTGTATTCGTCACAATTTGACCTCTGCATCACCGAAGTGGCCACCAGGAATCCCCGCTCCATCCGAGCGCATCAAAAAGTAGGTTTCGAGATCATCCACACCTTTACCGACGAAACCGATACCTGGCATATTATTGCCTGGAATCTAAAATAACCCGCACCCGGAGCTTTTTTCCGGGCCTTTTACCGGCACACGATCACCAGCTTTTGGTTTTTTCCGACCTTACTTCAGCCTGCAAGGTCGGGGAATGCTATTGCCAATCCATAGATATGACCAACCATTCATTTCCCCCGGCTTCCTTTTATAATAAAGAAAGCCAGCCGATCTCTTTTCATGCTTGTAAATATTGAAAAAAGGCAATTACCTTACATATACAAATCAGCATGTGCTTTTCTTTTTATTTTCGACAAATATTCCACAACGCTCAACCAGGATAAATTAAGGTTCGTCGAAAAGCTAATCCCTGGATCAAAAAATTGTCTATTCGCGAAATATCTTGCATCACTTTTCGAGATTGATGAAAACCTTATCTGCAGCTATCTTATTGTTTGTCGGGCTATATGGCAATGTATGGGCGGCAACATATAATACCACGGGCTCCGGTAGCTGGGCTGCGGCCGGGTTGCCTTCAAGTGTTGCAGGTGGAGATATCATCAACATCAACCACAACGTAACTGGTGGCAACGCTGACCTAAGCTTAAGCGGAACAGGCACAATTACAGTGAACATGTCTGGCAATTTGACCGTGAATCGGCTGAGACTAACAAACGGTAGTGGTCTCACTTTTGAAATCAACACTAATGGAAATACCCTTATTCTGAATGGGGATCTGCGCACCAACAGCACCACAAGCGTGGTAATAAACGGTGACCTCAGCGCTGATGAAATTACACTCAATAACGGGGGAAATCTGAACGTGAGTGGCGCCGCTGTAATAGACGGTGATATTTCCAGCAACAACTCCGCCACTACCATCATATTTCAAGGCAGCCTTACAGCAGCCGGCGATGTGGATATAAACAATGGAGGCGACTTTTCCGTTGGCGGCAATGCAAATATCTCCGGGCAGGTATCGTCCAACAACAGCACGACTGTTTTTACCTTCAGTGGTAGCCTTACGGTGGGCAACGGGCTCAAAATCGACAATGGCGGCAACATATCCGTTGCTGGTGATGCCGACATTTCAGGGGACGTTTCCTCCAATAACAGCCAAACCAATTTCATCTTCGGCCAGGGTTTAACAGTCGATGGTGACCTCCAAATCAGCAATGGAGGGAATATAACGGTGGGTGAAAACGCTGATATCTCAGGCAATATCAGCTCTAACAACAGCCAAACAACTTTTACCTTCAACGGGGATCTTACGGCAGGTGGCGATATGCAAATTAGCAACGGTGGCGATGTGGTAGTAAACGGAGATGCCAGTATTGCCGGTGAGATATCATCGAACAACAATAATACGCAATTTCAGTTCAACCAGAATCTGTACGCCGGCGACAACATAAGCATTACAAATGGTGGCGACCTGACTGTAAATGGTTCCGCAGAAATAGACGGATCTATTTCAACAAACAATAGCGGTACCGTTCTTGATTTTAACGGCCCCATTGACATTCAGAATAACATAACCATCACTAACGGTGGAACACTCTACATGGCCGACGGCGGCTCCATCGGTGGCAATCTTTCTGTGGGCAATGCAACCATTGAAGGTGGCATTCTTGCGGTAGATGGCACAACCACAGTAGCTAATAACAATACGCTCAACATATACGGCACGCTTGATTCCGGCACCATCGTTAACAACGGCACCATCAACGGCGATGGCGCCCTTCAATGGAATTCCCTCACAAACAATGGCAATATCTCAGGCCCGGGCGGCAGCTACTCTTCGGGAAGCGTGCCGGCTTTCAATCCTTATGATTTGAATACCGGCGGAGCCGTACTGCCGATTAAGCTGCTGAGTTTTAGTGCTACTGCCGCATTGGCTGTTGTTACGCTTGAATGGACCACCGTGGAAGAAGAAAATAATGACTTTTTTACTATCGAACGATCGACCGATGGTATAAACTACCTGGAACTGGTAACAATAGCAGGCGCAGGTAACTCATCCACACCGCTTATTTACAGCGTAAGCGACGAAAGCCCGCTTCCCGGCACCAATTACTACCGTTTGAAACAAACGGATTACGATGGAAAGTTTGAATATTTCGGACCCGTTTCGGCTTCGTTCTCAACCGCTTCGCTACGGGCCTACCCCAACCCTGCTACCGATAAAATCTACTTCGAAACTATGGCGAAGATTAGCCAAATAGACATCTTTTCCGCAGCCGGCACCCTGATTCGTACCATCAGCACTTTTGCCGGCACTGAGAAAATAGTAGATATTTCCGATCTAAAGGAAGGGGCTTATCTCATGAACGTTGTCACCACTTCAGAACGCGCCACAGTGAGGTTCCTGAAAGTCAACTAATAGAAACCTGCAGTGAATATAAAGTAGCAGATCGCTAGGAGGTTCTGTAAATATTTCTATTATTGCAGGCTTATCGACCTAACCTACGACTATGCTTACGTCCTTTCAGGAAACCAAACTGAAGCTTTTTTTCAGCATACTAGACTATGACAAAAATGGCTTTATCGAAATTGAAGATTTCAAGGGGATTGGCGAAAATTTTTGTACACTGCTCGATATCGAGGAAGACAACCCCATTTACGATGTAATTTACAAAGGCTGCAGTAAAGTGTGGGAGGACCTTTACCGGTATGTCGACACCAACCGCGACGGCAAGGCTTCCATTTACGAATGGCTGAAGTATGCCGATGACAACATCGTAAACTGCGACAAAGAAACATACGACAAGTACATCAACAATCTCATTAGCCACATTTTTTCGCTGTTCGACAACGACTTCGACAACCATATTTCCCTCAACGAATATCTCAATCTCTTTATGGCCTTCAGGCTCGAAGTACGGTATTCTGCTAAGGCTTTTTTGAAGCTGGATCTGGACGGCGATGAGCAGATAAGCAAGGAAGAGCTTTATTTGGCGGTTGAGCAGTTTTTCCGCAGCGACAACGAAAACGATAAAGGCAACTGGCTGTTTGGCTCTTGGCAAAACCTGTCAGTATAAGCTTTTTTTTTCAGCTCGATTGGCAATCATTCGGCGCTTGGATTTAAAAAAAGTGCTGCGGGAACGAAGATTCTTTTATCTTGGAATTCATTTCCAGGATATCTATGAAACTTACTCATTACTTCTTTGCCCTACTACTGCTATATGGCGTTTCCTGTACACAGACAGCAGAAAACCAGCACATCCATAAGCTTTATTTTACCACACCGGCTACGGTTTTTGAGGAGGCCCTACCCATAGGCAACGGGCGTGTTGGTGCCATGATGTACGGCGGCGTGAACCAGGAAAAGTTTTCACTGAACGAAGAAACGCTGTGGTCGGGCGGGCCTGTAAATGCTGCCATGAATCCCGATGCCTACAAACATTTGCCAGCAGTTAGGGAAGCTCTTTTTAAAGAAGATTATAAACTGGCCGACAGCCTCGTAAAAAATTTACAGGGGGCATTTTCTCAGGCCTATGAACCGCTGGGGTTTCTTGCCCTCGATTTCGGCCACACAGGCGCTCCATCGGCCTACAAAAGGCAACTCGAACTGCGAAAAGGCCTTGCCACGGTAGACTACGAACTCAACGGCACCAACTACCGGCGGCAAGCCTTTGTCTCATTTCCCGATCAGCTAATGGTGGTAAAGCTCTCTGCTGAAGGCAGCGAAAAGCTGAATTTTACCGTCGGAATGAATAGCAAACTTCCGTTTTCTTCCGTCAGCCGGGAAAATGAAGTGCAGATGAAGGGCTTTTCGCCTACAAGATCGGAGCCAAACTACCGCGGCAATATGCCCGATGCCGTGCAGTTCGACAGCCTGAAAAGCATGCGGTTTTACGCCGTAGCCAGGGTGGTAGCTACAGATGGCAACATCTCGCCGGCCGACTCTGTACTAACGGTGAACAACGCTTCCTACGCCGTAGTGGCTTTTTCAGCCGCCACCAGTTTCAACGGCTTCGACAAACAGCCGGGTACCGACGGCAGGGACGAGGTAATTCTGGCAAACAGTTTCCTGGAAAAAGCCGCCGGCAAAAGCTACGAGCAATTGCTAGCCGCCCACGTTGCCGATTTTCAGCCCATTTACGAGCGGGTGAGCTTAGACCTTGGGCACTCCCCCGCCGACGACTTGCCCACTCCTGAGCGGCTCAGGCGTTTTACTGCCGGCGAAGCAGATCCCGACCTTGCCGCCCTCTATTTTCAGTATGGCCGGTACCTTTTAATGAGCAGCAGCCGACCGGGGGGCGTACCAGCCAACCTGCAGGGAATATGGAACGAGCATGTGCGGCCACCCTGGAGCAGCAATTACACCAGCAACATCAATGTAGAAATGAACTACTGGCCTGCCGAGGTAGCCAACCTGTCGGAAATGCATGAGCCGCTTCTGCGTTTTATCGGACAATTGCAACAAACCGGGCAGGTGACCGCCAAAACATTCTACAATGCAAGGGGCTGGGCGCTGCATCACAACACGGATATATGGGCCATGACCAACCCCGTAGGCGACTTTGGCCAGGGCGATCCCGTGTGGGCCAACTGGGGCATGGGCAGCCCCTGGATAGCCACACACCTGTGGGAGCATTATGCGTTTACCCGCGACACAGCCTTTCTGGAAAACTACGCCTACACCCTGATGAAGGGAGCAGCTGAGTTTTGCCTCGACTACCTTGTGGAGGGGCCCGGTGGCTACCTGGTAACCGCGCCATCAACCTCCCCGGAAAATAAGTACATTACCGACACCGGCTATACCGGCGCTACCTTTTACGGGGGCACCGCCGACCACGCCATGATCAGAGAGTTGTTTGGCAGTGTGATCGAGGCAGGTTTGACACTAAACAAAGACACGGCCTTTCTGAAAGAGCTGGAAACTGCACTTTTAAAGCTCTATCCTTACCAAATCGGCAGCAAAGGGCATTTGCAGGAGTGGTACCACGATTGGGAAGACGAGGACCCGAACCACCGGCACATATCGCACCTTTTTGCCATATACCCTGGCAAAACTATTACTCCCTCCTCCACACCCGAACTGATGAAGGCTGCGAAAAAATCGCTGGAGTTGCGTACCAACAACGGCACGGGCTGGTCTATTTCGTGGAAAATATCGCTGTGGGCACGTCTGCTTGATGGAGATATGGCCTACGATGCTCTTAAGAAGCTGCTCAACTACATTGGCACCGAACCCGGCACCAAATACCACGGCGGCGGCACGTATCCCAACCTGATGGATGCCCATCCGCCGTTTCAGATCGACGGCAACTTTGGAGGCACGGCTGGCATTGCCGAAATGCTGCTGCAAAGCCACGAAGGGGTAATTCACCTGCTGCCGGCCCTGCCCTCCGTATGGAAAAACGGCAGCGTAACCGGACTAAGGGCACGGGGTGCTTACACTGTTGACATAAAATGGCGCGACGGAAAGCTGGAATCAGCCACAGTTACGCCCGATTTCGACGGCGACATGGTGTTGAGGTACCAGGACAGAAAACAAAGTGTTGCAGGTAAAGCTGGCGTTTCCCAAACTTTAACATTATAAAAATGGCTTACGACGAAAACCTGGCAGACAGAATTCGCCGGCAACTAACTGGACGGCGAACCAACTTCGAAGAAAAGAAAATGATGGGCGGCCTGTGCTTTATGGTCAACGACAAAATGGCCATTGGCATTATCAAAAATCAGCTAATGGCGCGGATCGATCCGGAAATTGAAAACGAAGCACTAAAGAAAAAGGGGGCACGGCCGATGGATTTTACCGGAAAGCCCATGAAGGGATATCTCTACGTAAGCCCCGAAGCCATCGACCAGGAGACAGATCTAGCCTACTGGGTAGCACTCACACTGGCGTTCAATCCCAAAGCAAAATCAAGTAAAAAGAAAAAGTAATTAACTAGGCTACACCGGACCTTCTCATCTTCTCCAGCGATACCCCAAACCATTTTTTGAATGAATGGATAAAAGCTGCCGGCTCCGAGTAGCCGAGTACGTTTGAAATATCGGTGACAGAAAATCGCTGGTGACGAACCAGTAAATTAGCCAGCTGCTTTTTCAGGTCGTTTGTCACCTCTCTAAAAGTTGTGCTTTCTGAAATTAACCTCCGCTGGAGTGTTCTTGGTGTAAGATGAAAGCTGCTGGCGATTGTCTCCAGGCCGGGCAACTCGGGTTTGCAAAGGCTCAAGGCGGCAATTCTTACCTTGCTCGAAAACGAATGATCGGACCTGAAGCTTTCGATTACCTTCAGATATTCGGGGATCAATACATCGTAGTCTGAAAAGCGGTGACGATCAAGGCTGGCGTTGAGTACAACTGGTGAAAACCTAACCGAAAAAGTTTTGCCCATCTCCCACTGATCCGGGTAGTTCGAAGCATAATACGGCGAAAACAATATAATGGAAGCATTGCTTGTGGTCATAAGGGCCAACTCCCGGCTAACCACGGTTAGCACGTTTTCCATCACTATCCGATTAAGGTGCTCGTTTTCATTGCCGGCAGCCAGTTCAATTACGGCTGTTTCCTGTGTTACAGAAAATTGGACCTTGACCAGGGGCAAGGTGCTGTCTATGTACTCCTTTAAATAAAACAGGGCCTCCTGTACGGTAGAAGCCTGAAGGGATATCTGGTAGATCAAACCCAACGCTTTAAGGTTTAAAAAATTTCCAAGCCGGATTCCCAATAACTCGTCGTTCAACTGGCTGTCAACTGCAGCCAGCACCCGATAAAAGTCGTCTGCTTCCACCTCCTCACCGGCATAGGTGGCACCGCGTCGGATCACTGCCATCAATTCTTCAGCACGTATTCCACGTATTTGAGCATATTCAATAATGTGGTGCAGGTGCTGAGCAAGTATCTTCATTTTGTCGTAAAATATCAATTGGTCTGCGAGGGGCAAATCTACCTTTGAATCAGCAACAAACATTGATGTAATATGACAACTTTAAAGAAAGTAATGCTTGTAAACGCCGTGAGTTCAGGATTGACCGGCCTCCTTCTGATTTTCGACGCCAGCTTGTTTGCTGAATGGTTTGGGGTCGCCCGAACTGCCCCTTTTGTGTGGGTGGGCGCATTCATGGTACTATTTGCTGCTGAGGTGTGGCTAATCGGCCGGCAAAATCCCGTGAAACCGGCCATGGTACAATTGATAATTGTAATGGACGCTTCGTGGGTTGCTGTTAGCCTCGCTATCGTGGTTATGCAGTTGTTCAGTTTGACGGCTGTCGGTTATGTGCTGATAACTGCCGTGGCGCTTTGGGTTGCCGCTATGGCATGGCTACAAAATAAGGCGCTCAAGCAACTTGAGATAGCTTAAGCAAACGTTACGTCAGAAGCAGTGCCACACGCTGCTTCTGACCTGTTTTGCCGCAAATGCATTCGGAGGTTGCCTTTAACTAACGCCGGTAACATAGCTGCCGTGCACGTTTATTGAAGATACAGGCTTAACCACCTAACTATCACCGTTGAATGATTAATTTCGTGCTGAGAAGTACGTATGGGAAAAGTAAACATCAGAAGCAGCAGACTGGAAGACGAGTTTATTGAAAGGGGTAAGGCTTTCCTTAAACTTTCGGGCGAAGAAAGGCTATTGTCGCTTGTAAGACTCAATAGCTACGCCATGCTTATGAAAAATGGCCGGCTAAAAGAACCACAGAGAAAAGGCCTTGTGATAGAAAAGAAGAACAATGACTAACCCCATTCCAGGATTTCACGCACACTAACCTAAACACGTAAACACTTACCAACCTAAACGTTCAGCCACTTAGCTCACATTCAACGTGGGATCAAATTCCGCCTTCCACTGCAGTATACCGCCTGCCATGTTGTAAGCGTTATCAAATCCTTTCCGCTCCAAAAACTCAACCACCGTACCGCTCCGGCGCCCGCTCCGGCAGTATACAACCACCTTCTTACCTTTCTCCACTTTATCCACGTTGTCGGCCATATTGCCCATGGGTATGTGCAGGCCTCCGATACTCGCCTGAGCTACCTCATTGGGTTCTCGTACATCTATAAGTTGAAAGTCGGCACCTTCGTCCATTAATTTTTTCACTTCTTTTACACTTATTTCCTTCATGGCGGTCGTATCCTTTTACAATTTGAGATGCAGTAAAGTAGCCCCAAAAATCAACATTTTAACGTTGAATTCAGCTGTTTAGCTATTATTTTTTTGAAAAGTTGAAAATAAGCCTTCACTTTGCGGCCGTCTATTGTAATCACTACCATGAGCCAGGAAAAGCATTTCGAAACCAACGCCATCCGCACACAAGCAGAACGTTCCTCCCAAAGAGAGCACAGTGTGCCGATTTATGCTACCTCCAGCTTTGTTTTCAACGATGCTGAGCAGGCCCGGGCGTTGTTTGCCAATGAAGAGGAGGGCAACATTTACACCCGGTTCTCTAATCCCAACAACGACGAGTTTATAAAAAAGCTTTGCCTGCTTGAAGGTACCGAAGACGGCATGGCCATGGCTTCGGGTATGGCGGCTATGTTTACCAGCATGGCGGCTTTTCTGAGCAGCGGCGACCATATCATTGCCGCACGCTCGGTGTTTGGCTCCACCCACCAGATTCTCACCCAGCTATTCCCTCGTTGGGGCATTACCCACACCTATGTGGACCTCAGCGACCCGGCTGAAGTGTGGGAAAAAGCAGTAACGCCTAAAACCAAAATGGTATTTGCCGAAACACCCTCCAACCCCGCCCTCGATATGGTAGACATGGAATGGCTTGGGCAGTTTGGCAAAAAACACAACCTGATCGTAAACATCGACAACTGTTTTGCCACCCCCTACCTGCAAAATCCGGCGAAGTATGGCGTGCACCTCGTTACGCATTCGGCAACCAAGTTTATCGACGGGCAAGGCCGTGCGATTGGTGGCGCCGTGCTGGGCAGCAAAGAGCTGATTGAAAAGGTGCGGTTTTTCGCCAGGCATACGGGGCCTTCTATGTCGCCATTCAACGGATGGATACTCTCCAAAAGCCTGGAAACCCTTGCTGTGCGCATGGAGGCACACTGCAAAAACGCACTGGCGCTGGCACAGCACCTCGAAAAGCACAAAGAGGTCGTTTGGGTGAAATACCCTTTCCTCCCCTCGCACCCGCAATATGCGCTGGCCAAAAAGCAAATGCGGCTAGGCGGCGGGCTGGTCACTTTTGAGCTGGGCGGCGGCGTGGAAAGGGGCAAAAGGTTCCTCGATGCGCTGCAGATGATCTCCTTCTCGGCCAACCTGGGCGATACCCGCACCATTGCCACTCACCCCGCCTCTACCACGCACAGCAAGCTAAACTCAGAGGAGAGAAACGCAGTAGGCATTACCGACGGGCTGATCAGGGTTTCGGTAGGGCTGGAACACCTGGATGATATTATTGCGGATTTAGAGCAGGCGATTAAGGCTTCGGCTTAAAATAATCCTTGTCGAACAAGCAAAGATTTAGATACCTGCGTCAATCCCACATTAATTTAGCAGTATACCTCTTGAAGTTTTCGTCCTTTGTGACTATGATTAATTCCTCTGCTATTCCCTGTGAAATAATTAATCGGTCGAACGGATCCCGATGATGGAATTCCAGTTTTAGCAATTTCTGCAGGTGCTCGAAGGTAATAGGCAGGACATCAATTTCGTTGGTGATCAGGAAATCCACCATTCTACTGAAATCTTCTTTTAACTCCAGCTTTCCAAGGCTTGTTTTAATAGCTATCTCCCAAATGCTGGCGATACTGATGAAACATTTATTATCAATATCCTTGATCTCATTTTGCACCTTCCCTGGCAATGATTTGTCCCCATTAATGAACCAGATGAGGGTATGTGTGTCGAGAAGCAGATCCATCACATATATTCCTTGAAGTCTTCAAGCGGCTCATCAAAGTCGGGAGCCATTTTAAAGAAGCCCTTTCCACATCCGAATTGCCGCTCTTTAATATTTTTTTTCGCTCTGGATTTATGCTTCAGAAACTCAACAAAATCTGATACCTCTTTTTTTAGATCGGCTGGCAAAGAGGATATCTGTGTATATAGTTGAATATCAGTCATAAGCTTTTCTTACAAAATTACAAAATTAGCAGCACATGTCCTTTTTTCTAGCATGCGAATTCAACCTGACTTAATCATAGCAGATGCGACAAACTATTGCTCGTTCAGCCATTCCAAATCGCCCTTATCCAAATCTTCCTGAGAAATAAGCCGGCCGGCTTCAATATTCCGGTCATTCATTTCCAGCGTTAACTTCTGTTCTGCCGCCAACTTCACCGTATCTTTTTCTCCAGCGGATGTGTCGTCCATCGCCTTTTCTTGCGCTTGCAAAGTACGAAACTACAACAAACTCTGCTCAATTTGATTTTAACATAAGTATCTCCACCAACCGGTAGATACACCACAAAAGATTGCTCGTTTGACCGAAAATATTCATGACCTTGTTGGCAATTTTTTTAAAGCGCTAGAAGTTCCATCTCATTCCACCCTTCCATAGCAATAAAAATTACCCACTCAAAACGGTTGTTAGGATAAAGACAACGTAGCTCTTCAAAAACGAACGCAAAGTCGTATTATCCATCTCATTTACAGGCTATTAAATATTATTAAACTCTTCGATGTAAAGGGAACTCACTTCGTTTAATGCAAATTTTTAGTAAAATTTTCATAAAAAAGCAAAACCAAGGTTACCTTCATTCCGTGTAATGTATCCAGGAATACACTAGTGATAAACCGGTTTTAGCAAACAAAACTTCCAATGTAGGATCCACGAAAGCAACTTAACCAGCACAACGAGCTCCCCCAGCTGTGGACTTATAAACTTTATCACTTACTGCACTGCGTTATTCAAAACGCTTTGCCTTAAACACCTCAAACTTTATGACAACTACACCTGCAAACCAGGCGCTGCAAAGCCCTGTTGATGA